>SVRU01000085.1 GCA_015064665.1 Oscillospiraceae bacterium | reverse complement strand
CCTTTGAAACCTCGATTTTGCCCTATGAGGATTGCTGCACGGTATTCACACCCCGTCATCCGAGAACTCATCCTAAGCTTGACGACGTTATGAACGAGCTTAAAAAGGTTGATTTTGATGCGCTCTTTGAAGAGGCGTATTCAACTATGACCACCGAGGTTAAGCTTATATTCCCCGAGTACAGATAAAACTGTTGACAAAATAAAATATATATGTTAAAATATATTTCGTTAAGCGAGAATAAAAAAACAGCTTAGCATTACGGAGGAGTAGAAAACAGTCCCGCGCAGAGAGAAAAGACGGTTGGTGCAAGTCTTGGCGGAGGTTTTTGAAGGTAGCCGTAATTATCCGAAAAGAACGGAGATTTCCTATTAGATTTCGGCGCGCCCCGCGTTACAGGGTGTAATGAGGAGAATTATATTCTCAAATTCGGGTGGTACCGCGTTTCGTTACTGACGCCCCGAAGCGACCTGTTTCGTCGCTTCGGGGCTTTTTATCGCCTTCTCCTATGGGAGAAGGGGCCCGTCACAGACGGTGGATGAGGTATAAATAAAAAAGAACATATAGACAGAGGAATCTTAAAATGAGAAAAGAACTTGCAAAAAATTACTCACCCCGTGAATTCGAGGACAGAATTTACGAAAATTGGTGTGAGAAGGGCTATTTCAAGCCCGATCCCGACAAAAAGAAAAAGCCGTTTTCAATAGTCATTCCCCCGCCTAATGTAACCGGTCAGCTCCATATGGGACACGCTCTTGACGAAACCCTTCAGGACATTCTCGTGCGCACCAAGCGTATGCAGGGATATTCAACCCTTTGGGTGCCCGGCACAGACCACGCGGGCATTGCAACGCAGATAAAGGTTGAAGAAAATCTCAGAGTCAACGAGGGGCTTTCAAGATACGACCTCGGGCGTGAAAAATTCCTTGAAAGAGTCTGGGATTGGAAAAATCAGTACGGCTCAAGAATTATAAATCAGCTTAAAAAGCTCGGCTCGTCTTGCGACTGGAGCCGTGAACGCTTCACTATGGACGAGGGCTGCTCACGCGCCGTGCGCGAGGTGTTCGTAAACCTTTACAACAAGGGACTTATTTACCGCGGATACAGAATTATCAACTGGTGTCCGAGATGCCTTACCGCCCTTTCCGACGCAGAGGTTGAGTATAAGGATCAGCCCGGCAATTTCTGGCATATCAAATATCCCATAAAGGGTGAGGACGGCTACGTTGAGATTGCTACGACAAGACCCGAAACTATGTTCGGTGATACGGCAGTTGCGGTAAATCCCGAGGACGAGAATACGAAGCATCTTATCGGAAAAACTCTTATTCTTCCTATCGTAGAAAGAGAAATTCCCGTTATAGCCGACGATTACGTTGAGATAGGCTTCGGTACGGGCTGCGTTAAAATCACTCCCGCGCACGATCCCAACGACTTCCTTGTTGGACAAAGACATAACCTTGAACAAATCAAGGTTATGAACGACGATGCAACAATGAATTCCTACGCAGGCAAATACGAGGGTATGGACAGATATACCTGCCGTAAGGCTCTCGTCGCCGACCTCGAGGCAGAGGGATATCTTGTAAAGACCGAGCCCCACGACCACAACGTAGGCACCTGCTACCGTTGCGGAACGACGGTTGAGCCGATGACCTCTGATCAGTGGTTCGTAAAGATGAAGCCGCTTGCCGAGCCTGCTATCGAGGCTGTAAAGGACGGCTCTATAAGCTTCGTTCCCGAAAGATTTTCAAAGAACTACTTCAACTGGATGAATAACATCCTTGACTGGTGCATATCCCGTCAGCTCTGGTGGGGTCACAGAATTCCCGCCTTCTATTGCGATGCGTGCGGTCATATGGAGGTATCCAAGGAGGATATTACCGAGTGCCCCAAGTGCGGCGGTAAGGTAAGACAGGACGAGGACGTCCTTGATACCTGGTTCTCGTCTGCTCTTTGGCCATTCTCAACTCTCGGCTGGCCCGACAAGACCGAGGATCTTGAAAGATACTATCCCACAAGCACCCTCGTAACAGGCTACGATATTATCACCTTCTGGGTATCGCGTATGATATTCTCGGGACTTGAGCATATCGGCGAAAAGCCCTTCTCGACCGTATTTATTCACGGCCTTGTAAGAGACGCACAGGGAAGAAAAATGTCAAAATCCCTCGGCAACGGTATCGATCCTCTTAAGATAATAGAGGAATACGGAGCTGACGCGCTCAGATTTGCTCTCGCTACGGGTAACGCACCCGGTAACGATATGAGATTCTCGGATGAGAAGATTGAGTCGGCAAGAAACTTTGCGAACAAGCTCTGGAACGCCTCGCGCTTCGTTCTTATGAATCTCACCGAATCCGACGGGGAGCTTCTTACTCTTCCCACCGACTCCGAGCTTACAATCGAGGATAAATGGATTCTTTCACGCTATAATAAGCTTGTTAAAACCGTGACCGACAATATAGAAAATTACGAGGTCGGAGTTGCTCTTGGCGAGATATACTCGTTCACGTGGGACCTTTTCTGCGACTGGTATATCGAAATGGCAAAAAGCCGCACCTTTGAATCGGGAACACCCGCAGCGCTCACCGCAAAGCGCGTTCTCGTCTACGTGCTGACCGGCATACTCAAGCTTCTTCACCCCTATATGCCCTTCATAACCGAGGAAATATATCAGGCTCTTCCTCATACCGACGAATCTGTAATGATATCCGAGTATCCCGTATATTCCGAGGATATGAATTACAAGACCGAGGAGGATGACGTTGACAGGATAATTACCTGTATCACTGCTATCCGCGCGCGCCGCGCCGAGATGAACGTTCCTCCGTCTAAGAAGGCTAAGCTTTACGTTGTGACGAAGTATAAAGATACATTTAACGCAACCGCAAAGATACTTGAAAAGCTTGCGTCGGCATCAGAGGTTATACTCACAGATAAATACGAGTCCGACGATGCCGTGATGATAGCGACCGATGCCGGCAGCCTTTATATTCCTCTCTCTGAGGTTATCGACTTTGAGAAGGAAAGAGCAAGACTTACAGCCGAAATGAAGAAAAACGAGGGCGAAATAGAAAGGCTTGAAAAGAAGCTTTCAAACGAAGGCTTCGTTGCTAAAGCGCCTGCCGCCGTCATTGAAGGAGAGCGCGCAAAGCTTAAAAAATACCTTGAAACGCGCGAGGCGCTCACGGTTGCTCTTGCGAAACTAAATTAATAAAAAGCTCAAATTTGCAAACTTAGGTTTGCAAATTTGACTATTCGGAGAAAAAATGGACATAAACAATAAAAAGGATGAGGAGCTCAAGGTCGTTTTTTCGGGCAGCTACGAGGATACGCCCGAAAACCGTGTGATAACTATTCCCGACGGAATAGAGGAAATCGCCGAGAATGCCTTTCGGGATTTTGAACATCTTGAAGAGATAAGCTTTCCGAAGAGCCTTCAAATAGTTGCGCCCTCTGCTTTTGCGGGATGTAAAAATCTTAAAAGGGTGAATATGAATTACGGACTCACCGAAATCTCCGACGAGGCGTTTTCGTCCTGCCAAAGCCTTACGGGTGTAAATATGCCAGATACGGTGAAAAGAATAGGCGAGGGCGCATTTGAGGCATGCGCATCGCTCACAAGCCTTAAGCTTTCCGAATCTGTCCTTATGATAGGTGCAGGTGCGTTCGCCTATTGCTTCAATCTTACAGACGTAACTGTCCCCGACAGCTGTATTCTCATTGAATTCAACGCTTTTGCGTCCTGTTTTTCGCTTGAAGCGATAAAGCTCTCGGACAATATGGCGCTTCTTGATGAATCGCTTTTTGAGGGATGCCGTTCACTCAAGGTCGTGGATATGCCGGCAAGACTCACCCGTATAGGAAGACGCGTTTTTAAGGGCTGTACCGCGCTCAAATCCGTCATACTTCCCGTCGGCGTTACCGCCATCGGCTTTGATGCCTTCGCGGGCTGCACGTCGCTTTCGCGTATTGCAATTCCCAAAGGGATAGCCGAAATTGAGGACGAAGATATTTTCTCCTCCTGTGACTCGCTTACCGAGATATCCTACGGCGGAAGCCGTGAGGAGTGGGAGCTTATTCTGCACGGCAAAACCATGACGGTGGAGAAAAGTGATTGTAGCTTACATACACCCCGTGTGATATTTTTAAACCTGAAAGATAAAAAATAAGATGAAATATAAATGTCTTGTTCTTGACCATGACGACACTGTTGTGAGCAGCACCGCGGAAATTCATTTTCCGTGCTTTGTGGAGTATCTCAAAATTACAAGGCCCCGCCTCGTTTCCGAGTGGACGCTTGAAAGCTATCTTATAAAGAATTTTCATCCGGGTATAACCTCTATTCTGCGCGACGAGCTTGGAATGGATGCGGCTGAGATGAAAAGGGAAATTGACTTCTGGGCGGATTACGTTGAAAATCATATTCCAACGGCTTACGGCGGAATAGGCGAGCTTATAAGCGATTTTCGCAGAGCGGGCGGAATCGTTGCCGTCGATTCACATTCGCTTATGAAATATATCAAAAGAGATTTCGAGCATAACTCGTTGCCGACACCCGATATAATTTATTCGTGGGATTTGCCCGAGGAGCAAAGAAAGCCGAGTCCGTATACCCTCTTTGACCTTATGAAAAGATATAATCTTTCCCCCGCGGATATTCTCGTCGTTGACGATTTGAAGCCCGGCTACGATATGGCTCGCGGCGCGGGGGTAGACTTTGCGGCGGCGGGCTGGGCGTACGACGTACCCGAAATTGAAGGCTTTATGCGCGAAAATTGCGATTACTATCTGAAGGACGTTAAAGAGCTTCGAAAGGTTCTGTTCTGAATTTTATAAAAAAGAAAACCTCCCGTGGAAGATTTAGTCTGCCTTGGGAGGTTTTCTTATGTCAGTGCGCCGCGTGGGTCGTTATGCTTTTAATTATAGGCTGCTTGTTTGGGAGAATAGAGCCGTTTTCGTCGTATGGCTGAGCTGCCGAATGAATGCTTTCGATGATAGACATGCCGGATATGACCTTTCCGAAGGCTGCAAACTCACCGTCTATATAGGAATTTCTCTCGGAATCCGAAACGACTATAAAGAACTTGTTGGGATAGCTCTTGTCCTGACCTGCGTTTGCAAGCGAGATAATTCCTTTTTCCTGAAGGATATCGTTGTCAAAGTCGTTGTATTGATACTCTCCGTAAATTGCGTCAACGTCGTTTAGCTCCTTGCCGCCCTTAAGATACTGTACGCCGTTTGAGGTGCTTTCTATTCCGTAAAAGGTGAGTCCGTTGAAATATCCGGATTCGGCAAGGTTGACGAACGCGTTGACGGTTTCGTGCGCTTCTTCTCCGTAAAGCTCAAGCTTTACCGAGCCGTATCCCTCAATTTCAATAACGGCGTGATGCGTTGCCTTAAAGCTTTGCTTTGAGCCCCAACCCAAAGTGCCGAAACCGACGGCTAAAATAATTCCGACGACTGTAGCAACGGTGAGGAATATTGCAAGCGTAATAATAATTATATTATTGCGCTTCTCCCGTCTTAAAGCCTCCTGCCTTTTTGTTAGTGCTTCACCTTGGTCGGTAATTTTGCGTTTGGAATTTTTTCTCTGTTTTCCCATTTTTAATATCCTTCGTATATATTGATTTTCTATATCTTTCGTAGAGCTCTACCATACGAACTCGTCTGCCATCTGCCTTTTTTCTTCTCGGTAAACTCTGTCGGCATATCTGAGAAAAGCGGATGGGGTAAAGACCATTTGACCGTATAGATCGTCTCCCTCAAACGCTGCCTTTATCGAGGTTTTTGATTCGGTGACGTAGGTCACCTCATTTGGAGCGGGGTTGAAAATCAACACGGGTATGATCTTGCGTGATGAAATGACGCTTGATATCGAATATTGCTCGGGTATTTCAAACTCGGGCAAAATTTTGACCGAATGTCTTGAGGTGTTATGCGAAACGTCGGCTCTTTGCCTTCCGCCAAAGCGCAAAAGTCCGCTTACCGATATGCGTATTCTTGAAAAGGTCACGAAATATTTTTGTGATGCAAAATGCAAAAAACGCATACCGCCTTTGCCGTTTATAAATCTTATAAGGTAGATGCGCTCCCCGATTTCAATTGCGGCGTCGGGCTTTGAGGAGAGCTTGAAATATGAGAGATAGGGCATGCGGAAATAGGTGATTTTTGCATCGCATTCCTTTTTGAGCGATGACAGCTTGATTATAGCGCGCGCCCGTTTTGCCGTGTAGAATATAACGAGGTATGCGAAATAGGTGCAAAGCAACGTTAAAATGAATCTGATTATATCCTGCATAACTGCCCCCTTAATGCTCGGTGTTTGAAAGCCAGCTTCCGCGCCAATAGAGAAGTCCGAGCACGGTGGCAGGAAGTCTTGACAGGAGCGAAACTGCAAGAAGAGCGAAAATTGCGGGAATGAATCCGAAAACTGCAATAAACGAGTCGGATATCACAAGCAGGTTATCGACGTAATCGAAGATAACCCTTATCGCTCTCGGTGCTGTATCGGGTATTTTTATAAGCGTGAGACCGGCGGTGGTGAGGGGAACTGTGAGCGCTGTCAATATATCAGAGCCGAGAAATTCGGACTTGTAGATTTGAGCACCCTCCCGAAGTGTGTAAAATCCGTCCGTTTTGGCGATGAGAAATTCATAGCGCAAATTGTCATGCTTTACCGCGATGACCGTGACGGCAAGCACCGAAACGGCTGCCGAAAGAAGAGCAATTCTCGCCTTTTGCAAAACAAGCTCATCGTGGCTCGTTATGGGATTGTATATTTTGAATATCTCGGGAAAAGCTCCCGCAAGAAATTCATTCATCGCGCCGAAAAGATAGTTAAGTATGTAAAACGCAACAAAACCGAGAAGATAAAGCAAAAAATATCTGAAAACAGAATGAAAATATTTCTTCATCGCTCACCTCCGCACGTGTTACGATGATATTTTATCATATAAATATGAAAAAAGCAAGTTTTTGGACGGAAGAAGCGAAAAAAAGCTTCCCGATTTTCAAAAACGGAAAAAGGGAAGCCTATAAATCTATTCGAAATGTTTTCCAAGTTCGATAAATCTGTTAAAAATATCTTCAGTATCATCGGGATAAAATTTTGCACTGCCAAAGAGAGACTCGTAAAGTCCGAGTAAATATTTATCCTTGGTCGGCATATATGACCAACCGTTATTTGCAAGACAAGCAAAAAAGCATTTGTGCTCGGGAAAACTCTCTTTAATTCTTCTGCCGTATTCGGAATATACCTCACCCGGAAGCGCAAAAATTAGAATGTTGCTTAACTTGAATATCTGAAATCTTACTTCTTGAATAGGTTTCGCGTTGGCGTTGTGTAAAAGCGCGCGTCTTGCCATGCAGGCGGAGAAATATTCCTTTGGAGATGCTGCATCAAGCTTCATATCCTCGGGCAAACATACCGAATCAAAAATTGCTTTTTGTTCTTTTTTCTCTTCCTCGGTCATAAAACGGGTGGGATATGTGCGGTTGTCGTTTATTATCGATATATCTCCCGAAATTTCAGTAGCTGAGCCAAGCACCGAAGAAATTGCATCAAAAACCGCACCGCCAAGAAATTTGTAACAGCTCTCCGGCTTGTAACTTGGGTCGCTATTATGAACGTCGACCTGGTTTACGTCACCTGCCGTGCCAAGAAAGAAAATGCTTATAAAATCAGGGCCGAATTTTTCTTTCATACGCTTAGAAACCACGCCTGACCAGTCTGCGCTCACCTCCTCACCGTCAACGCTGTCCTGGTGATTTGCAAAGCTGTAAATCATACCGAGCCGCTTTCCGTCCAAGCCCTCAAAAAGTAACACGGGTGCATCATAATCAGGCTCACCGAGCGAGCGAACGATATCGGGATTTAAAACTCCGGGATTTGTACGTGCCGTTCCGTCTTTCATAAGATAATTTCTTACAAATGAAGTGTTTTCAACCCTCGCCTCGCAAAATTTTACTTTGGCCTTGGTCAGTCTTTGATACGCGCAAGAAACCGTATCTGCCGCCGCCATTGAAAGCCACTCAAGATAAAATTCGTCTAACTTCCGTGTTAATTCCGGTGAATCTATGCTTCCCGGTGCCGCGGTGTGAGAATGTGTTGCCGAAATCAAAAGACACTCATCTTCGATACCCGTGTAGCTTTTTACACGTTCGCATATCTTTTTTATCAGATTCTCGTTAAGCTCGCAGGCGTCAATTGCAAGCATTGCGATGCATTTTTTTCCATCATAGATTACAACCGCCTTGGCAAAGGTTTTGTCCTTGACGCCCTTGACGGGACGCGCGTTAAAATATCCGCACAGATTGTTGCCGAAAAGCGGAGTTATCTCTCTTTCGTAAAGCCCTATTTTAAACATAAAATCACCTTATTCAAGTCCTAGTCCTTCAAGATTTGCAAGAGTCATGTTGTTTTCTGCATTGTAAAGAGCCCATATTACTCTTAATCCCTGGAGAGCGCTTCTTCCGTCAGTAAGCGGCTTTTTGTCCTCGAGAACACATTCTGCAAAATGTTTTATTTCGTATTGAGTCTGTTTTCCGAGCATGTCCTCGCGCTTCCAGATAACCTGTGATTTTTGCGGAGAGTATTCCTCGCCCGGCTCGTGCACCGCGATTCCGTTATAAAATCTTATTTCGCCCGAACGGTGCTCATAATCAAGAAGTCCCTTTTCGGTATGTATCTGGAAATCGTATGCAAGACGTGTTCCTCTTGCGCCCCAGGTAGCACCGTGGTATCCGATAGCGCCGTTTTTAAACTTAATTGTGACTGCGCTAGTGCCCTCGCGGAGCATCCATGGCGTGCCGACGTTTGTGCCTACGTGCGAGCCGTAAAGCGGTTCACCGAGAAACCATAGCATAAGGTCGATATAGTGGCAGCCGTGACTGAACAGCTGACCGCCGCCGAGCCTTGCAGTAATTGACCAATGGCGATTGAATCTATCCGAGAAGCTGCAGTCGATTCCCGTGAGCTGCTCGGTCCATATCGACATCTGAATAATCTTTCCGTATTCACCTGAATCTACAAGCTCTTTAAGTTTTTCGATACCTTTCCAATATCTGACCGGATAAGCGCACATAAGCTTTACGTTGTGTTCTTCGCAGGTTTCGATAAGTCTTAAGCATTCTTCCTCGGTATTGCAAAGCGGTTTTTCCATAAGAATATGCTTGCCGTGAAGAGCAAAGAACATTCCGCACTCAAAATGCAAATCATGGGGCAGTGCAATCATTGCCGCATCAATTTCGTCAACCATATCACGCCAATCTGTATACACGGTCGGATTGTTTCCAAGCTCCGCGGCAAGCTCCACCGCGTTTTCGCGGATAACGTCGCAGACCGAAACTATTTCCGCATTATCTACGTGCTTTATTCCTCTGACGTGTCTTGCCATCATCTTTCCGCAGCCTATAAGTCCGATTTTCAGTTTCTTCATAATACAATTCCTTTCTTGACAATCAAGTACTGTTGATGTTATAATAGTTACGGTATTATTTTAGCACACCGTGTACCTAATGTATTTAGAAAATAAGTTTAAAAATTTGCACGATTGGGTTAAAAAGGAGAGGCTATGGGATACGTCAGCGCAAAATTTCCTGAGGCGATTTCGGTTAAGGGAATATATACAGTCTTTCGCCGCGAATTTGACGGTCGCACGGTATTCGGGCATATAGATGTTCATGATTTTCCCGAAATTATATACGTGCGCTCGGGGTGTATATTTCCCTTGGTCGACGGGATCCAACATACCGTGAGGGCGGGACAGATGTTAATATATGCACCGAACTCTCCTCATACCGGTAAAAAAGCATCTGAAGCCTCGGTTTCTATAATCAGCTTTGATATTGACGGTGGTTTGCCTGCCGAAATATATAATCGACCGATAACTCTTAACTCCGAACAGGAGAGGATGCTTGAATCGGTTATTAACGACGGCTTTGCGTGTTTTACCAAAAGACCTGCAAATACGGGTCTAAGCGGAATGATTTTGCGTGATGACGTTGATGAATATATACTTTACAGAATGAAAAGGGAACTCGAGCTTTTTTTAGTCGGGATCCTGGGGCAAAAGTGTAAGAAATCGTATTCGGAGCATTTGAGTGAATACGAAACGGTTATAAGACTTTTAAGGCAGAAGATCTACTGCCGTCTTACAGTGGAGGCGATTGCCGAAGAAAGTAAGATGAGCGTATCGAAGCTGAAATATCTTTTCAGAGAGAATTTCGGCGGCGGCGTAATTGATTGCTTTAACAAGATCAAAATGGAAGAGGCGAAAAGGCTTATAAAGGAAGGTAAATACAACCTCACCGAGATATCAGACAGACTTGCCTTTTCATCCTTGCATTATTTTTCGAGAATGTTCAAGAAGATCGTCGGGATGAGCCCGTCGGAGTTCGCAAAAAAAGCAGATAAAGATACTGCGGTATGAGAAGAGGGTATTAGATATGATCAAATTAATGCTTAAGGACAATAGCGGAAGCTGTAAGTTTGAGGCTTGCGGCACAGAGATCGACGTTTGCTATAACGGTGAATACGAAGAGGGCGACGGCTGGTGTATAGAAGCAGATTCGCATTTCGTGAAAATGAAGCTTGACGAAACCATGCTTTGTTCAATTGTTTACCTGCCCGACAAAACCTTTGAATTTAAAATTCCATTCGACAGGGAGCGTCTATACTGCTATGCTCCCGATGCATTTTCGGGCGGCAGCCACAGAATTGTATGTTCCGAGCCGTCAGATGACGAAATATACGGTGAGAGGGAAATA
>SVRU01000084.1 GCA_015064665.1 Oscillospiraceae bacterium | reverse complement strand
ATCACGAGGGCGATCTCGTCGATAAAATACAGGAGGCATATTTCGAGGGCGCTCACGGAATAGTTATAAATCCCGGTGCTTACACCCATACAAGTATTGCTATTCTTGATGCCGTAAAGGCAACCAAGCTTCCAACCGTCGAGGTACATATATCAAAGGTTGAAGAGCGTGAGGATTTCAGACAGATAAGCTACATAAGACTTGCGGCAAAGAAGACGATAACCGGTCACGGTCTTAAAGGTTATATTGAAGCTATTGAGTTTCTGTTGGAGGAAGCTTGAAAATGAAGGTGAAAATAGAAAAAGGCTGTGCAAATGGCAAAATCAACGCCCCGCCCTCAAAAAGCATGGCCCACAGACTGTTAATTTCAGCAGCAATGTGCGACGGAGTTAGTACCGTGCGTGGAATATCAAACTGCGAGGACGTTGCGGCAACGCTTGACTGTCTTGATTCTCTTGGAATAAAAACGGAAAGAATCGGCAATGACGTTAAGGTTTTCGGCCGGGATTTCAGAGGCGTAAAACCCGGCAAGCCTCTTATCTGCCGAGAGAGCGGAAGCACCCTCAGGTTCATGATTCCCGCATCTATGCTTTCCGGTCAAACCACCGTTTTTTACGGTGCTGAAAGTCTTATGAAAAGACCTATGGGAGTTTATGAAAACCTATTTATAAGGATGGGACTTACATACATCAGCGACGGAACAAGCATCGTGGTAAAAGGACCTCTTACAGGAGGCGAATATACACTTGCAGGAAACGTGAGCAGTCAGTTTATAAGCGGACTTATTTTTGCTCTGCCAACAGCTGACGGTGACAGTACAATTAAAATTACGACCCCCATTGAAAGCCGTTCTTACATCAATCTAACTATGAATGCCGTACGCGCGTTTGGAATACAGGTTGAATGGACCGATGAATTTACAATAAATATTCCCGGCTCACAAAAATACAGAGCCACAGACGTTACCGTCGAGGGCGATTATTCGGGTGCTGCTTTTCCCGATGCACTAAACCTTTTTGGCGGTAAGGTTGAAATTACAGGGCTCAATCCCGAAAGCATTCAAGGCGACAGTGTTTACAAAAGATATTTTGATATGCTCACATCGGGAGTTCCAACAATACATATCGGCGATTGCCCCGACCTTGGACCTGTGCTGTTTGCAATTGCCGCTGCAAAATACGGCGGTATTTTCTGCGGAACAAAACGCCTCAAAATCAAGGAAAGCGACAGAGCTGAGGCTATGGCGCGGGAATTGAAAAAATTCGGCGCGTCGGTAAGCGTTTACGAGGATTCGGTGGTAATCTACCCGGTAGATTTTCACGCACCGAGTGAGGTTCTTTCGGGACATAACGACCACAGAATAGTTATGTCGTTAGCTATTCTCCTTACCTTGACAGGTGGAATTATTGACGGTGCTGAGGCGGTCGCAAAAAGCTATCCCGAGTTTTTCGACAATTTGAAAAACCTTGGAATTTCCGTTTCAGAATTAGCCTAATTAATAAAAAGGTTAGCTTGATTTGGAGCTAACCTTTTTTGATTTGTTAAGCGGATTTTTTAAATATTCTTTTTGTTTTTCTGCACAGAGCGAAAAACTTATTAAAAAGAAAACGAACGGGATAAATCAGATTCCACACGCGTGAATAAAGCTTATAAGAAAAATCCTCTGCCGTACGGTGCTTTCCATTACGGTTAAAGCTGACCATATATGCTATTACACGGTTCTTTGGAACGTATTCCTTCTTAAAAGTATTGTCACCGCGAATAACGTAGACTCCGTCCCTCTCACCTATAACTCTATGAAGAATGTACCTATCCGCAGAGTCAACGTACATTACGACGTCGTACTTTTTTATTCTTCTGTCGGGTGTTTTCAACACCACAACGTCACGGCGGGTTTTGAAAAGAGGTCGCATACTCACGCCAACGGTATTCGTCGCATACGTGCCGTGCTTATCAAGCTCATCCTCTATCCTTTTTGAAACCGTATTTTCCATCAGTCCTCAATTATGCCTGCCGCGCGAAGCTTCTCTTCAAAAGCTACAACACCGGGAAGAACATCTTCTGCCGTC
Source organism: Oscillospiraceae bacterium (assembly GCA_015064665.1). Next base: position 9,033 of record SVRU01000084.1, on the reverse strand, counting down.
ACATTCTCATAAGCCTTTACAACCTCACATACAAGCTCTTCTCTCGTATAATCCTTTTCGTTAAGAAGATTCCAGAGAAAAGCTCCCGTGCCGTTAAGACGTACCATACCGTTAAAGCTGCCCGCAAGAGCGCCGACCGCAACGGCAAGATATGCTCCTCCTACCTCTTCAAGTACAAATCCTTCTTTTATCTTCATAATCCTTGCTCCAATCCTATAAGTACTTTAAGTATAGCACATAAATCGGTATTTTTCAAGCAGATTTATTTTTTACTTTTTTCAAGTTCATTAAGAATTCTGACGTATTCTCCGACAGCAACCGTATCGGAATCCGCACATAGATCGTAAGTAAGAAAATGTTTAAACATAAACACCTCGTAACCGCCAAGAGAAATCTCGCTTTCGGTGGGAAAGTACGCAAGCGAACCGTTTGCATTATTCACTGTCAACGTACGTGAAAAAGGGCTGTGGTGCGATATTTTCAACGCAATCTCACCGAACACCTCAAAGGGAAACGGAACAAAGGCAACCTCACCGATTGAAACTATCACGACTTCAAAATCAAGAGATTGTTTATGAGGCGTGTTATTTTCATATATTTCCATAACTGCGCGGTATTTTTCCGCCGCTGCCTTCGGTCTTCCGGAAAGGGTTGAAACGTCGCCGAGCGCAAGAAGACTTTCCCTTGCTTCCTTATAGCTCATAAGAGGCTCGAACGGCAGACGCACAGTGTCGCAAACAACCGCAAACGATGGAGCTTTATACTCGCGTATCGACCGATACGCCTTTACCGCATCAATGCCCGCGCGCCTTGCAAGCATTTCGGTTTGCTTAATATCTCCGACCGTCTTTCCGTTAGGAAGACGTGGACCCGTGTCACCCGTAGGACCGGATATAAACGCCGTCGGCATTCCGCACTCAGCTTCAAGAACGTCACACATTCCGCCCGACCAATCGCGCGTTATCTCAAATCCCGCGCCAGCTGAAGTTCCGTGCGCCCCGTAATGAATCATACAGCCGATGCCTCGACCGTCTGTATCCCTAAATGATATAACGGTCATCTCTTTATTAAAAACGCCGTGAGGATTCTGACCGAGAATTACCTCGCCGTCAACAGATCTCTCGCGCCTGTTTATGCCGACCTCACTCTCAACACTTCCCACTCCCATAACAGCCTCGCGCATATTCGAGAGTGCGGCAAGCGATGCCTTGACCGTCATCGGATAGAGAATTTTTTCAGAATATTCCCTATCGGCTTCTCCCCAACCGGCAAGATTCATTGTACACGGGCCCGAATGAGTGTGTGTCGCCGAAAAAATGATACGGCTTATATCAACGCCGGTCGCACAGGACACAAGCCTTCTTATTTCGTCGGCAACGTCAACGCCAAGCTCGCACAAATCAGCGGTTATCATAATTGCAAGCTCACCTGCCGACTCAAAAGCAAATGCAACGACCCGAAGATCATCGTGCACGCTTTCGGCTTGGCGCTCATAGGGATATCCGTAAAGAAGAGTACCGAGAGGAGGCGTTATAATTTCTCTACCTACGCCAACTTTAAAAGAAGCATCCATAATTTACACTCCGTAATATTGGTTTACGAGTCGATTATATACGAACACCACAAGGATGTCAACTTTAGAAAAAGAACACCATATTTTTTGGTTAAAAGAAGAGAAAAATTAAGAAGCAAAAATTAATTATTGAAGCTTTTCTCCGACGACTCCGACCGTAAGCTTTATACGCGAAAGCTCCTCGTTTGACTCTCTTTCAAAGTTTATCTCATTATCTCCGCAAAAAACCACGGGCGTGCCCTCGTAGCTCGGTCTGTCAAGAACGTTGCCGACGGCATCGGTCACAACGCAGCTCTCACCGTCAAAATAAAGATTGCATTCAGACGGAATTTCGGTAAATATTTTAATACTGCTTTCTCCGAATTTCAGAGTTGGATTCTTGCAGCTCGGCTCTACGTGCGGTACCATACGTATGGGCTTCATATACACGCTATCAGAACCGTTAACCGTTATATCAACACCGTCGATTGCATCGAAATCAAAGTTTATTCTGTAATAACCGTAAAAATCCTGAAGCTGAGTATAGGTAGTATATTCAAGTTCCTTCATCGGATATATGTCGGTTGGCAGAATTGCATTCTGCGCCTTATAAAAGGCAAAATATCTCCATCCTACAAAATCGGCTTTTATGTAATACTCCGCGCTTTTTTGTTTATTTGTTGCGAAATTGCGGAGATTTATACAAATGAGTGCACCCGAGCCATCACCCTTACACCAGACGCCGACGCCTCTGTTTCCGCATGAGCTTACTGGCTTATCAAATCTGATGCATTTATTCGAAATCGGCTCATTTTCGCATATATCGCAGAGCAGAACGGCTTCTTTGCTGTCGTACGAATCCGCAGCTCGCATTGCTTCAAGGCGGAAGGTGGGAATTTGTTTTTCAAAGGGATTAATGAAGCTGCCTTTATAAAAGCCCTGCTCAAACATCATCGGATAAAGCTTTGAACGGTATAAGATGCCATCCTTTAAGACGGCTCCGCTGCCGACCTCCTTAAGATATTTTTCGGTTTCCTTTGTCGGCTTGTTTTGCGCTCTGTAAAGCGCGTATTTTGTCAAAATCTGCGAGTATTTTTTAAATATCGGAAGGTCCTTGTGAGCAATGAAGGATTCAAGGAAGGATATCGATGCGCCTGTGCCAAACGCCTTCGCGCAAATATATTCAAGGTCCTCTTCAAAAACGGTGTCGCACTGCCAGCCCGTCTGCTTTCTTTCGATTTGCGGAAAAAGATCTATCCAACCAAGCTCTGACGTAACACCCATGCGCTCTGCCGTTTTCTTATTGTAATTTATGTGAGCGTCAATATACCTTCTGTGTGCATTCAGCGAAACGTCTACCGCACCGTAACGTGAACGGACGAACCAGGTTCCCGTATACTGAGGATTATAGCAGCAATTGAATATTATATCTCTCTTAAGATATTTGAACATTTCACGCACAAAGTCCATTGCGTGATACCATACGTAATCTTCTCCGTCAAGAACGAAGGTTCCGTCAAGTGCGTCAAGATAGAACATATCTGCACCGCTTTCGTTGTAAAACTCTGCGGTTTTGCGCGCTATTTCATAGAAAAGCTCAGAGCCGACGCGGGCAAACGGAAGAAGAAAATACTGCTTAAGCTGTTTTACGGACGAGCCCTTTTTATGCGCACTCGGAACGGTATTGTAAGCACCTCTTTTGACTACCGTAAATTTGCCGTTCTCGGCAACCGAAAATTTGATAAGCTCATCGTCTATCCAAAGATACGGTGAATTTGTGTAAACAAATCCCTCTATGCTGTTGACTCCGTCGGTTGATTCCGAGACGAAGAGCTCGTTATCAGCCGAGCCTATGTCCTCTTTCAGAGTAAACTCTCTCATTATTTCAAGGTCCTTATGAGGCACGGGCGACACGTAGCTTGAAGTGGGAACAACAAAGAATGAATATGTCTGAAGCCCGACCTTGATTCCATTCTTGTGAAAAGCATCGACTACCGCACGAAAATCCTTAACACCGTTCGGGAATTTATCGGATAGACATTCAAAATCACCCTGACGGTAATGGGTAAAGTGATGCAGATTCAGTTGAGTTAAGCCAAGCTTTTTCATATCCGCAACAATACTGTCAACGTTATCAAGAGTTGCCGTATCGGTCATAAGTATGAAATAATCTCCGCGCGCCTCTTCTGCACAAACGTCGGCATAAGGACCGCCAAGCTTCGATTTCGGAATTTCACCGTCAGGAATTTCATCAAGGATATGACGTTCAATTTCACGTACTCTGTCAACAGGTGCGGCAAAAAAAGCCGCCTTTGCAGGATACGGACTTCTCGGTGTTGAATAAAGTCCTATATGAGGATAGGCCGATGCAACAAGATTCACGTTGTCGCCGGGATGCTCTTTCATATGAGTAGAAAGGGTCATGCCGATCATTACCGCCTGATAATCAGACCTATTCTCCGAAAGCAAAATGTTAAGAAATGATATCGCATGAAAATCCTCGCGCGAAACACTCTTCAAGGTAAAGGTTATATATTCCTCATTCTCGTCGCATATTACGCGGGCTTCGGTACCGTCCTCAAATCCCAAAACAAGTATTCCGTCAGAATAAGCTGCCGACGTAGATATAACCTCTGATTTATCTGCGTTTATCACCTTTGCGGCAGGACCTTTTATTATTCTGTTTTCAGCGCCGCAGGTAATAAAGGCGCTGTTTTGACCGCAATCGTTTATTTCATATCTCAAATATTTTGTCTCGAAAATTACACTCATTTTTTCTCTCCGATATTTTAAATTTTTATTTAATTATAGCATTTGTTTATATGGCATAAAATAAACTATTTTGTTTTTATTTCGCAGTTTTTAAACAATATTAAATTATATCTCGGTGTGCAAGCGATGTTTTCTGTAATCCTTAGGGGTCATTCCGTTTTTCTCACGGAATATCTTTATAAAATGTGCCGATGAACAAAATCCCGTTCTGAAAGCTATTTCCGACACGTTATACGATGTAGTAAGAAGATAGTTTTTTGCCATTTCAAGTCGATAAAATATAATATACGAGCGTAGAGATTTTCCCGTTTCGCGCTTTATAACTCGGTTTAGGTGATAGGAATGATAATTGAATCGCTCGGCTATCTGCTCGTTTGTAAGAGCGGTATCTGCGTAATTTTTATGTATATAATCGAGTATTTCGGTACACAAGGCGGACTGATTATTTCCGATACTTTGATGGACGAGCTCCAAAAGACAAAGCTTCAAAAACGCCGATGAACGCTCTCTGTAAAGCGGATTCTTTTCGCTGAAATTTTTCGCGCACTGAGTTATATAGGCGGTTATTTCCGGACTCTGCTTTATTATCGGCATACTAAGCTCCTTTGGAAGCTCGTATTTGGGTGAAAGAGTCGGGTCAAAATTCAAGGGATTTGCAGTTCCGAGCGAAGACTTTATGTCTGCATACTGAACTATCAGGTCAAAGTCGGTAATTATTACCCTTGTTTCCTCCTTAAAATCAACGCTTATTGTGTATTTCTGAAGCGGCGGAAGGTATACCGCTGTTTTGTTTGTGATAGGATATTTTTTCCCATTCAGGTTGATACTTCCCTCTGTGTTTTCAAAGAAAAAAAGTCTTGCATCATAACAAATACTTATATCCGTCCTTACCTTAAATGATGTTTTATGTATTCTTCCGTATCGGATATGCGGATTTATTTCATAAAGCTGCATTTTGCCCTCCGTGTTTGATTTGTTATATTTTTCGTTACATTTATTATAGATTATATCATCGATTTGTGATATAGTCAATATGTAAAACAGCTATTGACTTCGAATAATAAAAATTTCCTTAACAAATTTGGAGGATGTATGTTAACAAGTGAAATGATTAAAAAGGCGGCTTATGAAGCAGGAGCCGACAAATGCGGAATCGCGCCTATGTCACGTTTCGAGGGCGCGCCCAAGGAAATGGACCCGAGATATCTTTTTCCCGGTGCAAAGAGTATCATCGCCTTTGCATTCAGAATTCCGAGAGGAGTTCAGCGCGGAATTGAAGAAGGTACGCAATTCTATCAGTATCCGTCTATGGCTTACGGCGGAATCAATGAAATTTATGCACCTGCGGTGCTTCACCACGTCGGACGTGTAATTGAAGACGCAGGATACGAGGCTGTCGTTTACAGAAACACAGGTGCAAGAGGTATTGTTTCTGATATGGACGGAAGCCCCGGAAACACAATTTCACCCGAGGAACAAATAGAAGTAAGTAAGCACGCAAAAGGAAAAACGGCTCACCACAGGAGCGTTCAGTTCACAAGAGAGGTATCCGAGGATAAGGTTCCGCCGGATCTTCAGTTCCAATTCAGACTTGCGGCGGTTGCCTGCGGTCTTGGTGAGATTGGTTGGAGCAAAATGCTACTGACGCCTGAGTTTGGTCCTCTTCAGCGCGTAGCGTTCATATTCACCGATGCAGAGCTTGAATACGACGAAATGTATTCAGGCGAGCCGCTTTGCAGAAAGTGCGGCGCATGTGTCAGAGAGTGTCCCGGCGGCTGCATTCCCCCAATTAACTCGGATATGAAGAAGACCGTCAACCTTGCGGGAAAGATCTGCGAGTGGGGCGATATCGATATGTGGCGTTGCTATGCATTCTATACACACGGCGGAAGATACTACAATCCCTTCGTTCCGAAGGAAGTATTTGACAAAAACGAAGGCGGTCTTATAGACGTTCTGGAAAAGCCGGGAGCTGAGGCTAACGAAAAATCTGTTACAAACGTTTATGCAGCTCTTGAAAAGTACTTCCCGAGCTGGGTTGGATATAACATGGCTAAATGCGGCGGCTGTATTCGCGCATGTGTAAGCATGCTCGAAAAGAAGGGCGGCTGCATGGAAGGCAGATTTAAAGAACCCCTCAGAACCAAAAAAGCTTGGAAAATGGATAGATAAGGAGATACCGAGATGACTAGCGAATACATAAAACAAAAGGCTAAAGAGTTTGGTGCAACAATATGCGGTATCGGAAACGTTGAGCTTTTAAGAGGCGAAGACCCGCAGAGAAGCCCCTTCTCTATTCTTCCTAAAGCAAAATCCATAATTGGATTCGGTATAAAAGTTCCGCGCGGACTTTATAATGCTATGGATGCCGAAAGACAGTACTATAACTACACCAATCTTGGAGTAAAATACATTGATGAATCCTTCGCTGAGATATTCCTTTTCAAAATGGGCAGACTCATTGAAGACGAGGGATACGATGCTTGTCTTCAAAGAAGCATTCCCGGATTTAAAATCAAGGGAGATAAAAGCACCAACCCAGAGGTTTCAAGAACATACGAGCTTGTGTTTGCAAGTCCGGTTGAGGACGGCAAGCCCGCCCCCGACGTTATAATTGATTACAACAAGGCGGCAGAGGTATGCGGTCTTGGAAAAGCGGGGCTTCATAACAAGGTTATAGTTCCGAAATACGGCACGTACATGAGATTTGTTTACATAATAACCGACATGCCGCTTGAGTTTGACGAGCCATTCACCGAGGACCTTTGCGACAAATGCGGTGCTTGCAAGAACGCATGTCCCGGTAAGGCTATATCCGATGACGGCGTTGACACCTGGCAGTGCAGCGTCTATTACAGAGGTGCGCACAAGTCAAATCCGTTTATGACCGAGGATTTTTTGAAGGATAACCCCGAGCGCGAGGCAATTCTTAACGGTGATAAACGCTTTGACAAGGAGAGTGCAAACGAAATTTATCCAAGCCTTAAATTCCTGCCAAATACGCATTTCGGTTACGTTCCATGCCTTTGCTCCAAAAGCTGTGAAACCGTATGCTATAAGCACTTAAAGGAGATCCACAAGATATGAAGAAAAGAATAATCGAATGCGCTGAACGCTTTGATGCGGACCTTGTCAGATTTGCCAGTGCTGACAGATTTTCAAGCGACGACGCTATATTCAAAATTTTCCCGGAGACAAAAACTGTTATTGCTCTCGGATTCAGAGTATTAAGAGGTATTTACAGAGGTGTCGAAGAGGGTACGACATATTATCAGTACACCACAATGGGTGTTGAAAACCTTGAAGAAACGGTTATGCCGCTCGCCCTTATCAACGTGGCAAACCTTATTGAAGAAGAGGGATTTGAAGCAATTCCTCAAAGAAAAAATCAGCTCATCATGAACGATGCTGAAGCTACAAACCCCGAGGTTGACTATACCGACGTAGTACGCGGTGTAAAGGCTGAAAATCAGCTTGACTTTTTGAATACCGCGGTAATGTGCGGACTTGGCGAGCGCAGTATGATAAATTCCCTCATCACCCCCGAGTTCGGTCCATTTATCAGATATTGCTTCATTCTTACCGATGCTGAAATTGAGCCCGATGCCATTCTCACTCCTTCTCTTTGCGATAAGTGCGGTGAGTGTATAAAGGCATGCCCCGGCAAAGCGATAAGCGATGACGGAATACTTGACACGTGGCGCTGCTCGGTATACTACAACGGTGCAAACGGAAGCAAGAACCCCTTTATGCCCCCCGAAGCTTTTCTGGGATTTGACAACCGCCTTGATATAATCAACGGAACTGCAGAGTTTGACAGCGAGGGGGCAAGAGAAATACTTAACAACATTTATTTCTATCCCCCCGCAAAGCACTATTACAGAACCTCAATATGCGGTAGAGCTTGCGACAGAGCTTGCTATATCCACCTTGAAGAAAAGGGAGTTCTTACACGCAAATTCAATAAAAAATTCAGGCAGAATGAAGATTGGAAGCTTTCTACAAAACAGTTTGAAACACTCAAACGTGAAAAAGATTGGGACTTTACCAAGTAATCCTGTACTGTGCTGAAAGGATTTTAATATGAGATTATCTATATGCGGTGACGTTTCAACCACCTATTCCGCGGATTTATTTCGCTCGCGTGACGTAAAAGCACTTTTCGGTGACACACCCGAGGTATTCCGCGACTCTGACAGAGTTCTTGTAAACCTTGAATGTGCGCTTACCGAAAAAGAAACTCCTATCAATAAAAAAGGGCCGAACCTCAAAGGTCCTCTTGAAACAGCCGAAATGCTTGTCAAAATGGGTGCTACCGATTGCGCGATAAGCAACAATCATATCATGGATTACGGTATCCCCGGTGTTACCGATACAAAAGAAATACTGACAAAACTCGGACTTAACTATACAGGATTTGGAGAAAACTACGAGGATTCAAGAAAGAATCTCATCATGGAGCATAACGGCAAAAAAATTGCCATAATCGCGGTTTGTGAGCATGAATACTGTTATGCACTTGAAAACAGAATGGGTGCAAGACCCTACGACCCTTACGATACACTTGAGGACGTGTACAACGCAAAGTCCGAGTGCGACTACGTAATAGTTCTCTATCACGGCGGCAAGGAGCAAAGCCTTTATCCCTCGCCAAGACTCAGAAAGCTGTGCCGCGCAATGATATCCTTCGGTGCAGATGCGGATAAAGG
>SVRU01000083.1 GCA_015064665.1 Oscillospiraceae bacterium | reverse complement strand
AACAGAACCTCGGGGCGAACGAATTTGGAGCAGAAATCCTTGGCTGACGAGCGAGAAGCGTACAAAGGTACGCTGAGCGAGGAAACGAGGATAGAATAAAAAACTTTAACAAAACGAAGAAAACCGCAGGTTTTCAACCATAATTTCTTAAATTTGCATAAAGAAACGACAGAAACACTGTTTTTATGACAATGCTTCTGCCGTTTTTTATTTGGTTCTGCCTAAATGCGACAGCCCCTGTTTTTATGCCCAAGCAAAGCTATCCTTACCCGCGCCTATCTCAAAATGATATTTTGCAATACCGAGGTCCATCTTGGTATAAAAGCCGAGTTTTGCTTTAGCGCTGACCGTTCCGTTCGGATTATATATAAATTTGAATTTTTGCTGATTCATTGCGGTTGGAGCGAGGAGCGCTGATTCAACTCCGCGCCTGAACCATTCGGGTGTGTTTTCCGAAGCGTTGCTTACCTCTTCCGCGTTTTTTGATTTTCTCGGCAAACCGCGGTGTCTGCCGTGACCGACAGAAATAACCACGGTAAACGCCTCCCCTTTTTCAACGCGAAATGCTTCGGGAACCTTCTTGTAGGTCAATGCCACCCAGCAAGTATGAAGTCCAAGCTGTTGCGCCTTTAGCACAAGACGCTCTCCGTAATAGCCGCATTTTTCAAACAAATCTTTACTTTTCGCGCCAACTAATGCAAAATAATTTGACACGCCCTCAAACCTACCGTAATGTGCCATTTTGGAATTGAAGGCGCGCGGCTCGTTCAAAACAAGCTGAAAATGAAGATTTCCCTCTTTATTTATAAGATCAATCTCATCCCAAAGCGCTTTGATTATTTCGTCCTCTATAGGAACATCGCGGTACTGACGGACGCTGTGGCGGAGCTTGATAGCTTCATGTAGTTCCATAATCACTTTGATTTCGGATAAGCCTTGTAAAGATGGACGATATTTAGGTCCTCCTCCATATCAAGTCCGTGCGAACCGCAACCGCCGTCAATCTCGTGACAGCCGTGGTCCATTGCAAAGCCAATCAGTGTGTTATGATTTCTCCAATGCTCTTTTATTAAGGCGTCAAAAATACCGAAGGTGCGTTCGTTTGAACGCAATTCACCGAGCGCCTCTATGCTTTCAGGTCCGAACTTATGCATACGGCCATCGTAATTTCCGTTATAAACGACTATGAAATCATGCTCGTCCTTTATGATAAGCTCCGCCGCCTTAGCATTTACCTCTTCATAAGACGGATATATATAATAATCAAGCTCTCGTTCAAGGAAGATGTTAGCTATACTGCATTTGGGGTCCGCAAGTATCGCAACCCTTTTGCCCGCCTTGATAAGCGCATCAAAAATAGTTTCTATTCTGATTATAGGCTTTTCATATTTCTGTATTCCGTGAACAGAGGGCTGTGCGCCCGTGTACATCGTTCCGAAACATACGGGAGTTACCGAGGGCATCACCGTCCTGTACGGAAGCTCAAGCTCGGTCCTTGATATTGCATGCTCAAGAAGCGAAGGATACTTTTCGTATATCCATTGCGCAACGGCGTCGGGGTTATACATAAATATTCTATCAGCACGCTCGCCTGCGAATTTTTCGTCAACGTACGCGCACAGACGCTCGTCTGCCTCGGCAGCGCTGCTTGGAGGTATTATTCCAATAGCATATGAAAGCGCCGCGCAAAGTGTATCGAGTGATTTTTCGTTAAGCATATTAACTCTCCTTAAAAGTTTTATATTTCATATCCGCGGGTTATCATAAAATCACGCACGAGTTTTCCGTCGTATTTCTTCACAGACGTGCCGCTCTTTGAGCATTCTGCCGCGGCATATCCTGCCGCTTCTCCCGTTGCCGCCATATTTCCCATAACTCTGTACGAGGCGTGAGGATAGAAATCTCCCGAGATGCAGCGACCTGCAAGAATCATATTGCTGCACCCCTTTGGAAGAAGCGCGCGGTAAGGAATGTGGTAGGGCTTCGTTCTGTATCCCCTTGCGCATTCTGTAGTATCTTTATCCGAAAGCTTATGTACGTCAACGCCGAACGTTACGAGACAAACGGCATCTTCAAAGCGTCTGCCCTCAAGAATATCGTCATCGGTAAGTCTGTATTCGCCGTATATTCTTCTGCCCTCTCTGACACCTATATGCGAGCTTGTGAAAATGGTGTACAGGTTCTCATAGCCTGAAATTTTCTTATGCGCTTCGATAGTTTCAAACGACTCGCGTCTGCCCTCAAGGACGGCACGGGAAAGCGAAGAAATATCGTTTGGCATAACGTCATACTGAAAGTTCATACCCATATCCCAGCTATTAAGAGACGGAAGTATTTTTACAGTCGCCTGCTCTGCAGATATTTCGATACCGTTATCCGAAAGAAGCTTTGCGTATGCATCCTTATCGGCAACCGAATCGGTGCCCCAATAATCCTTTGGCATTCCGACGGTGCAAACACCCATACTCGTGGGAGACGGACGTTTTTCCTCGGGGTCGCCGCAATCCCAGGCGCAACCTGCATAATCGGCAAGCGAACCGTTGCCCGTTGCATCAATATAAACGTCTGCCTTTAAGGTATAGTTTCCGCACTCGGTAACTACTAAAAGATTTTCAATTGACTCACCGTTCATTTCAACAGCCGCTGCTTGACTGTGAAACAAAACGGTAACTCCCGCGTCAACAGAGGCTTTATCAAAAAAGTATTTACATCCCTCTGTATCTAACATTCTGCCGGGTATTCTTTTTCCGTTTTCATCTATTCTCGCACCACGCTTTGCAATTGTCATTCCATGCCCGTCGAGGAAATCGTAAAGCTCCTTTACAAGACCTCCCTTATTATCGGCATCAAGGATAAGCGGCATAAAGCCCTCGGTAAGAGTTCCTCCAAGGCTTCCACCCCTTTCAATAAGAATTGTTTTCGCACCCGCGCGAGCCGCGGAAATTGCTGCGCAAGCTCCTGCTATACCGCCGCCGCAAACGGCAACGTCAAATTCGCCCATATACTGTGATTTAAGGTTATACATTTTTATCTCTCCCGTTAAGTTCCGTCTTATAATTAAATAGCTCTCAAGAAATCAAACGCATTCATAACCGACTCGGCGGAGACGTATTTTATAGGAATAATTCCTATCTCGGAGATGTGCTCAAGATTTTGGTCGGTGTCGTCAACCATATATATTTCGTCGTAGCTTTTGCCAAACGAATCTACACACAGCTTATAAAAATCGAGATTTGGCTTCACCATCTTATATTTATACGACAGAAATACCTTATCAAACAAATGATAAATATCGAATTTTTCGAGAACTTTTTCCGCATGCCCCTCAAGAGCATTTGAAAGAAGCGCTACGTCCGCAACAGCTTTTAGTTTTTCTATTATCGGATATAGCTCTCGGTGGGGTATGACAAGCTTTTCTAATTCAAACGCCAAACAGTCCTCGTCAATGCCAAGCACCCGAGAAAGCCTTTTAAAAAATTCTTTTCTGCTTATAAGTCCGAGGTCTGCCGGTTTTACTATCGTTTCGTTTATAAATTTAACGTCCTTGTCACGTGCGTGTTTTTCAATAAATTGCACGATCACCTTATCGCATAATACACCGAAACAGTCAAATATAACAAGTATCTTTTTCACACAAAGCTCCTCATCTGCCATTACCTTACTCTATTGCCGTTATAAATCAACCCGTCACTTCTGTTTTTTGTGTTACCTTATATTGTGAGTTGAGCCAATACATTGCCTCTTCCATATCAATCTGATGTCTGCCGTCAAATATATCAAGAAACACTCTTGACGTTGGATATTTTTCCATAAGCAGCCTGTAAAGCTCAAGGCTCTGAGTAACCGGAACAACAGGATCAAATTTGCCGTGAAAAATTTTAAGATTAGCCTTTGCAATCGTATCGAGATAGGTTACTGGAGAACGAAGAATCATTTCCTCATCCGACTCGCCGCAGCAGGCAAAAATATGCTTTCTATAGTTCTCATTCTCCAAGGACCATTTTTTTAAATTTGTAATCGGCACGAAAGCACCGATTGCCTTGAAATATTCGGGGCAAAATCCCGCCATAAGAAGCGCCATATGTCCGCCGCCGCTGAGACCGAGCAAAAATACGTTGTCCGCATCAACGTTTTCGTTCTCGATTACGTAATCAATCGCATCCTTTATATCCTGCTTTGCATATATTGAGCCGCAGGCAAGCTTGCAGTTTTCGTTTTTATCGAGATTTGAGCCTCTGAATTCAGGCAAAAGCAGATTGAAATCATATTTTTCCGCATACGGAAGCATAATTTTTATCTGATTGAATCTATCAAAGCTCCAAGTATGAAGTCCTACGAGAAGCGGTCTTTTCTCAATGGAATCCGACTTATAAAAAAGCGACGGCTGAAGTGTAGAATCAAGAGTTGATTTTATTAAAATTTCTCTTTGTTCCATATATCTCATACCTCTTTTTGAAATTCGATAATATTATAGCACATATTTCCTGTTTTTTCAAGGAGAATACCAACTTTTTTACATATCTGCCTTTACTTATGAATAAAATAAAATGAAGGATGGTGATTACTTTTGCTAAAAAAAATTAAGCCCTACGCAATATCAATTTTAATAGCTCTCGCGGTCGGCGGCCTTTCGGCTTTTCTGACGCGCGGCAATATAGATTTATACGGAGAAATAATTACTCCGCCCCTTGCGCCCCCGTCAATACTTTTCCCTATAGTCTGGAGCATTTTATACGTTTTAATGGGAATAGGCTCGGCTATGGTATATAAGGAAAGCTCAGCGCCGTTCAGCCAGAGAAGCTCGGCTATTGCAATCTATGCATCAAGCCTTGTTGTGAATTTTGCGTGGAGCATTATTTTCTTTAATTTCAAGGCGTTTTTATTTGCTTTTATATGGCTGATTTTCCTCTTTTATCTGATTATAAGAACGATTTCAGCCTACAAAAAAATAAAGCCCTTAGCGGCATATTTGCAAATTCCCTACGCCGTGTGGGCAGCCTTTGCGGGATATCTTAATTTTGCTATATGGCTACTAAATTAAAAAAGCGTAATTAGGCTCCTTCTCGTAAGGATGTTTACAAATTTCGGCAGAGAACTTGCTTTCTCTGCCGATTTTGTGATATAATGGGATAGCTGATGAAAATGGATAAGGAAAAAGAATTGCCGAAAAGAAAAGCAACAAGGCTTAAAAATTTTGATTACAGCTCCGCAGGTGCATGGGGCATGAGCTTTGCCCAATGCATTTGTAAAACAAATGCGAAACTAGCGATGAAACAGAACGATAAATAAGAATTTGACGGAATGAAGATAATACATGAAAAATAAGCTCCGCAACCTGAAGTTTACATTTAGAAACACTGAATTGGTAGTATGTTTTTGTTGAATATGTTATAATAAGGTCAACAAGGTCAACAAAAACATAAAGGAGTAAATTATTATGACACTTGGTGAAAAAATTGCAAGGCAAAGAAGAGAATTGAACTATACGCAAGAGCAACTTGCCGATAGTCTCGGTGTGTCGCGTCAATCAATTAGCAAATGGGAATCGGATATCGCCTATCCCGAAACTGATAAACTTATCGAACTCGGTAAACTATTTGATTGTTCGATGGACTATCTGCTGAAAGAGGAAATAACTGAAAAAGGCGGTGTTCAAACATCAGGTTTTACCGAAAAAGTTGAAGAAATCAGACGAAAGGTAATGACAGAAAAAAGCAAGGGAAAAGCAAAGAAAATATTAAAAATCACCTGCATTATTTTGGCAGTGGTTTTGACCATTGATATTATTTCAATGATATTGTATTTCTTTGTTTTGGGCACGCCTAATTAAGCAAAGCCAGACAAATTCCAATTTGTCGAACATAATAAACGAACCCCGACAGACAAAAATCTGTCGGGGTTATTTCTTTGTTTTCTGCGTATCAAATTTGTTTATCCGTAGGGGCGACCATCGGTCGCCCCTGCAAAACAAAATCAAACTTCTTTATTTATATTCTTAGCCAAGGCGTCTTTCGTAAAGATTCATAAAGTCCTCTTCGCAGATGCCGTTGAAATATTCGGGAATATGGAAATCCTCGCCTCTGTCAAGGTTTCCGCCGAGAATACCGCTATGGTCGCTTCCGCCCATTTTGTAAAGTCCCTTTTCTTCGCATAGCTCCTTATAGAACTTAGGCTCGTCGGGAATTCCCGTTCTCTTCTCCCAAAGGTCAGGATGGCGGAATTCAAATCCCATTACTCCCATATTAAGAAAATCATCAACCAGATATTCTATTTTGCGCGGATGGGCAACGACGGGAACACCGCCCGCCTCTTTTATCGTTTTCACGACGTATTCGGTGGAAATATCCTTGTGCGATTTTCCCGTTGCCTCGTACACCTTATCCTCAAGTCCAAGCTTAAACGAAAAGTTCGGGCGATGGAAGAGCGCATACTCGTCGCTCTTATAAATGCCCCTTTTAACCATTGAAACGAAAACGTGGTCGTTACAAAGCACGTCGTTATACGGGAAATCGTCAAGCACGTCCTGCCAGCTTATTCCCTCTCTAAGCGTTCCGCGCTCAATTCCCCAGTGAAAAAGAGTCTTAGTTCTGTCGGTCGTAGTGCTTGCGCACCTTTCAAGAAGCGCCTTCATTTTTGCGTTATCGGGATTAAAATCAAATCCGAGAAGATGAACCCCGAGTCCCTTGTGATTTGTTGAAAACTCGCAGCCGAGAAGCGACTTCATTCCAAGCTTGCGAGCCGCTTTATTTATAAAATACGTACCCTTTACGGTATCATGGTCGGTAAGAATTATACCGCCGTGACCCATTCCGTGAGCAAGCTCTACGAGCTTTTCGGGAGTGTACTCCGCATCTGAAAAGCAGGAGTGGTTGTGACATGAAGCAAAAACACGTCTATCTTCATTAGCTAAACAATCCATAAATCTCATCTCCTTTTTTGTAATTATATTACATCGCATTCACTTTGTCAACTCTTGAAAGCAAGAGCAAAATAATATGCAAATATAAAACAAAAAAGTTCAACTTTGTCTGAGATCCTCAATTTCTCCGCCACCGTCAAAAATTTCGACGTTTTCAATAACTATATTTTTCATATCGCCGTGCAACGACATCGCCCTGCGTGCTCTTGAACG
This sequence comes from Oscillospiraceae bacterium, assembly GCA_015064665.1. The sequence continues at coordinate 3,984 of SVRU01000083.1, read as the reverse complement.
AACGTTTCTTACGACGATATTATAGGTTTCATCAGCTGTTGACGGACGGGTTCCGTACATATGCGTTCCGTCACCTATCCTCACGCCGCACCCGCCCCTGTCCATGTGAGGAGAATTTGCCGAGGTATCAAAAACACCCTCGATATAGATATCGTGCAATTTATGCTCGCCCTGGTTTAAAAGACGAACGTTTGAGCAATATGCGCTTGATGATACGTTTCTTATTTCCACGTTACATATATCGGTAGAAAGCCCCTCTACCCAGAAGTTTTTCTCAAGTGCGCCTGTAAGCGCGGTAAGTGCAACCGTGTCGTCCTCGGTAAATCCGTAAACGTTTTCAATAACTATATCGTGACAGCCGACTCTGAGGTCGATTCCGTCGGAATTCTTTACACAGGCTTCCTTATATTTAGCTCTTTTCAAACCGTGATACACGTTTCCGTTCTCATCAACACCTCTGTCGTTTGAACAGAATTCAACGTCGGATATTCTGCCGTCTGAACAAAAAATAAAGCAGAATGCCCACCATCTTTGCTCGCAGGCATATACTCGACGCACCTCAAAGCCCTCGACGTTCGCAAAGAGAATCATATTGTTATTCCATATTGCGGGAAGTCCGTCCTTCATCTGCGTTTTTTCGGAAAGTCCGTTATAGTTACCGCCGTCAAGAATTGCCTTTCCGCGTCCGATAATCTTTATATTTTTATCTCTGCCCCCTGTGGTTTTTCCGATATCTGTTCCGAGATGCTCGTTTATGAAAATATTGGTGAACGAGCCGTCGGCAAGCCGAAGGTGACAGTTGTCGAGGATAACGGTAAAGTCCGAGGGAATACGGACAGGCTTATCAATCTCGTAATTTCCGCTTACTATAGCACGTCTTGTGCCATTATTTACACCCTCGGTAATAAGCGAAGATATGTATTCACTTCCGCCTTTTTTTAAAATCAGTCATTATTGCAGTTTGGGTTGCCAAAAAACGGCAACCCACTCCTTGTTTTATATAATTTCAATTCCTGCAATCTTGCAGAATTCGGTGATTATCTTTGAGTTGTCACCGTAGGAGATTATGTAGTGCTGGCACATAACCTTATCGGTAAAGTCCTCGGTATCTGCAAGGAGAACCTTGAGCGCGGGGAGCTGGGGTGCGGGCTGTGCCCATCCTGCTTCCTCCCACTTCGGAGGAGTTGTTCCCTCTCCTACTACCATATGCATAACGTACTTACCATCCTCAACGGCAAGGCGGCACATAGTGATAGTACCCGTCTTAACCTTGGATACGTTGAGTACGCCCTGTGAGAGAAGTCCGAACGCCTCCGGACTTACTGTAACCTCACCGTCAACGATCTCCTTCGGAACGTAGTCGGGAACACCTGCAAGAACGCCATCCTCAAAGAATTCATAGAATTCAAGATATGCGCCTATCTGACCGGTAAGAGCTCTGATAACAGCCTGTGTTACGTTGCCAAGACAGTCGTTTTCGGGAATGGTGGGAATATTTTCTCTCTCTGCGAGAAGCATAAATATCATTGCAGGGGGGAAGCCGAGAAGCTTCTTCATTCCGTCAACGTCCTTAAGGGATATTGCCTTATATTTTCTCTCATCGATTATATCCTTAAGAGCGAGATAGTATGAAACGCCGCGTCTTACGATGCTCATGTCCGCTTCCTTAAGGAATTTCCAGCCCTTAACGGTTGTGCTGATTACCTCGTCAATTTGCGCGTCGGCAACCTTTTCCGCACGCTGAACGACCTCAAGCATTTCAAAGCACTCGATTTCAGCTCCGACTGTCTTTTTGAGCGAGCAGCCGTCAAACATAGTTCCGTAAAGATGCATATCGCGGAAGCCCATCTGACCGATTTTTGCGGAGCGCATTTCTCTGAATGCGGCAGCAGCCTTGCAATATCTGACAACGTCATCGCTTCTTGAGGGCTTACCGATAATATCATACACGTACTTGAAGGTATATCCGAGGTCCTTCATGGTTTTTCGGAGTGCGCTTGTTCCCGCCTGGTCAGCGGTTGTTACAAGTCTGCCGTCGCTCTCTATCCAACCGCAGAGTCCCCAAAGAACCATGGGAACGTTACGGAACTGCTCTGCAACCTTTATTACCGCGTGGGTGGGAATCCATCCTGCTACGCAGAGAACAAGAGCGTCAAAATCCTTGCCCTTAAAAAAATCAATAGCGCGGTTTACGTCAACCTCTTCGTAATCATCGCGTATGGGGTAGCAAGGAAGAATCTCAGCTCCGATAGATGCGAGGCTTTCCGATGCCGCTTTGCACTTATTGATTATGATGTCAATAGGGGTGTTTACTTCGCCAAATCCGGCAAATGCAATTTTAGTCATAGCTTTGTCTCCAATTTATATTTATTTGTAAATATTTTATACTAATTATCAAAGAAAGTCAACATAAAATTCACCGAAAATTTTTCGAAATCTCTCTGATTTTGCTTACATATAAAACGTGGTGATAAACAAATATTAAGATTTTAGGTAAATTTATTAAATTACTCTCTTTACAACCGCAGGTTGCTATGATAAAATTAGTTAAAGAGCATCGGTACTATAGGGATGCTCCGCCGTTTTTGATTTTCTTAAAATATTCGCGCGGCGTTTCACCAAGCTGCTTCTTAAACACCATTGCAAAATAATCCTCATCCGAAAAACCGCAGATTTCCGAAATTTCCTTAATAGACCTCTGCCCCTCCTCCATAAGCTGACGAGCATGTCTTATTCTGAGGATATTTACATACCTTGAAACGCTTATTCCGTAGCTTTCGTTAAACATCTTTGAAATATAATTCGGATGATAGGAAAGCGTTGCGGCTATGGTTTTAAGCGACATGTCAGGCAGGGCAAAGTTTTTATCAATATACATTTTTATCTGCTCACCGACGGAAAAGGCATTTTGAAGTCCGCACCCGATTCCCGAAATTCTGCTTATTTCGGACAATGTATAATATATTAATCCTTTGGCGCGCATAATGCTGACAACGTGATTTAAACCTTTAAGCGTATTGTACAAAGCAATCATATCGTCAAGTCCCGAAAAAATTCTTAGCGAATGGTAAAAACCGTATTTCTCGGCAAACTTACCAAGGTCGACTCCTCTTGCAAAAATCGTGATGACCTCAAAATTCTCTCCTTTAAGCTCAGCGCTTGAAAACGGAGGAACAAACACAGCTTCGCCCGCCTTGATCATCTCGCTGCTTTCACCGTATCTGAGCTGTACGTTGCCTGACGTTATAAAATGCAACCGATAGCTTCCGAAGGTTTTGCAAATCGAATCACCTTGCTTGCCGTTATTGTAAAAAACATCCGACACGGATAGAGAGTCATACATTTCATATCCAATATTCGAGCTGTGAAATCTGTCCCTGTTCATATCTTTATCCCGCCTTTTTTATAATTTCAGCTCAATTATACGACTAAACGATTTCTTTGTCAATACAAATATTAATTTTTTCGGGTTTTAGCACACAAAAGTCTAGGCAAGAGTGAACAATCCGGATAGATTTCAGCGTACTTCACAGTACTTTGACATACAAATTAACGAAAGGAAATTTACAAAATGAATTTAATTAGCAAAATATCCTCTCACACCACCGTCGATTTTGCAGCGGAAGAGTTAAAAAAATATCTTCGGATGATGATGCCCGACGGCGGAAACTACGAAATACTTTACGATACGAATGCTAAAGCGGGTTACAGACTTGGTTTAATGCAGGATTTCGAACTCGACGTATCCGATGCCGAAGACACAGAGCTTGACGACATTCTCTATATCGACTGCGACGGAAACGGCGGAATTATTGCGGGCGATAACCCCAGAAGCGTACTTCTCGCAGTATACGAATACCTAAGACAGATGGGCTGCCGCTGGCTTTTTCCGGGTGTTGACGGAGAATACATTCCTATCAAGGCTACAACTCCCGTGAAATACAGATTTAAGCCGTCGATGCGTTACAGAGGTCAGTGCAACGA
>SVRU01000082.1 GCA_015064665.1 Oscillospiraceae bacterium | reverse complement strand
ATCCTCATAGGGCAAAATCGAGGTTTCAAAGGTGCCGTAGTGGCGCGCCTCCTTTACTATCTCGTTTTTATCAAGTCCTATGCAGGGGCGGAATACGGGAATATTCACAACCGAGTCGGTAACGCCTATCGCCTCAAGGGTTTGTGAGGCAACCTGACCAAGACTTTCACCGGTTATAAGAGCGCCGCACTTGTAATCTCTTGCGCATCTTTCGGCAAGGCGCATCATAAATATTCTGAGCAGAATCGTGAAATACTCTTCTTTGCAATTATCGCGCAGCTCTTCCTGTATGTGAGTAAGAGAGATAACGTGAACGTGAATTTTCGAGCAAAACTGACACATCTCTTCAGCAAGAGTCATAACCTTTTCTCTTGCTCTCTCAGATGTATAGGGGAAGGACTCAAAGTGAAGCGCCTCGATTTCAAGTCCGCGCTTCGCCATCATACAACCTGCAACGGGAGAGTCGATTCCGCCCGAAAGCAGAAGAAGACCTCTGCCGGCAGTCCTTAAGGGCAAACCGCCTGCGCCCGGCTCCTGCGAGGCTCTTACGTATGCGTGCTCATCACGAATCTCAACAGCAACGGTTGCCTCGGGATTGTGAACGTCAACCTTTATTCCTCTTACAACAGAAAGAATTACACCGCCGATCTCTGCAGATATCTCTGGCGTTGTCAAGGGGAATTTCTTGTCAGCGCGCCGTGCATCAACCTTAAAGGTCCTCTTACCCGCAAGCTTCTCGGGAAGATATACTTTTACCGTTTCGATAATGCTCTCCATATTTTTTTCGCACACGGCTGCGCGGTTGACGGCAATTATACCGAAAACACGCCTTGCCGCCTCGTACATTGCGTCCATATCACACTCGTCGTTTTGCGGAATAACGTATATCGTGCTCTGCTTGCCGTATATTTTAAATACACCGTACGGACTTGCTCTTCTGCGCAATTCCTTAATAAGTGAGGACTCAAAATTTTGTCTGTTTGCGCCTTTGAGAACGATCTCTCCGTATTTGCAAAGTATAACTTCGTTTATCATATAAAACCTCGCGTCTTTTAATGCATATATTATATAACAAACGAAGAAAAAAAGCAAGTCTTATTTCTTTTTATCGATTTAACCAATTGTTTAGGTATTTTTATTTCGCTTATACTCGTATATTCGCAATTTTCTTATCTTTAACACAATTACAATTCAATTCTGTGTTAAAGTTAGGTATATTCTTAACATTAACACAAAAGGCAGATGAAACATGAAAATATACGATTTCAACGGCAGGAAAAACATTTGCGGCGAAAGAGTGAAGAAAGCAAGAAGAAAATTAAAGCTTTCTCAGCAAATGCTTGCGGCAAAATTACAGCTTTCGGGCGTTATAATTAAGCGCGACAGCGTCAGCCGAATAGAAATCGGCACTCGCCTCGCTGCTGATTATGAGCTTTTGGCATTATCAAAAATTCTTAAGGTCAGCCCTACATATCTTCTCGGAATTGAATAAAACATAAAAAACGGCTTGCACCGCCCTTACGGGATTGGCACAAGCCGAATTTTTATGCAAACTGAGAGTTATAAAGCGTTGAATAGAATCCGCCAAGACGAATCAGTTCATCGTGGTTTCCGCTTTCTGTTATTTTTCCGTCCTGAATTACAAGTATTGTATCTGCATTCTGTATTGTCGAAAGACGGTGAGCGATTACGAAAGAAGTTCTTCCCTTCATCAAGCTCGCAAGCGCTTCTTGAATCTTCATTTCGGTACGCGAATCAACGTTTGACGTTGCCTCGTCAAGAATCAGCATGGGCGCATCTGAGAGAAAGGCGCGGGCTATCGTTATAAGCTGCTTCTGGCCCTTGGATATGTTTACACCGTCGTCGGAAAGTATTGTATCGTATCCTTCGGGCAGACTCTCTATGTATTTATCGATTTTTGCAGCTCTTGCTGCGGCATAAACCTCTTCCCGTGTCGCGTTTTCCTTACCGTAAACGATGTTCTCGTATATCGTTCCGTAAAAGAGCCAGGTATCCTGAAGCACCATTGTGAAGGCGCGTCGAAGCTCGGCTCGCTTTATTTCGGCTATCGGTACTCCGTCAAGACGTATCTCACCCGAATTGACGTCGTAAAAGCGCATAAGCAGATTGATTACTGTAGTTTTACCCGCGCCTGTCGGTCCGACAATGGCTACCGTTTTGCCCTCGTTTGCCGTTACGGTGATGTTTTTGAGTATAGTCCGTTCGGGAATATAACCAAAAGTTACTCCGTCAAATTCAACACGCCCCCGAACATCCGAAAGCTCTTTGGCATCTTTTCGGTCAATCGGCTCGGGTTCCTCGTCGATAATTCTGAAAACCCGCTCGGCTGCAGAAAACGCCGACTGAAATTCATGGATAATGTTGGCAAACTCATTTATAGGTCCTGAAAATTTTCTTGAATATTGTACGAATTGTGCCACTCCGCCAAGGGTGATAAAGAAGAGCGTTCCCTCTTCGACTCTGCCACCGACGGATAGCATATAGAGGATACCGCCGACCATGGCAACGAGCGAAAGAGAAATGTTATTTATAAAGTTTACGGCGGGTCCCATAGTTGCGCCGTAATAGTCGGCGCGATAGTAGGCTTCCATCGCCTCGGCATTTTTTTTATTAAACCGAGCCGAAATGGCATCCTGTCTGCCGTATGCGGAAATGCTCCTCGTTCCCGAAAACATCTCTTCGGCATATCCGTTAAGCTCGCCGAGTTTGCGCGCGCGCTCGCGGAATAGCGGTCTTACCTTTTTTGACCGAATGCGTGTAAAAATGAAGGATGCGGGAACGGTCAGTGCAAAGATAAGTATCATAGGTTTTGAGATATGCCACATAAAGACAAGCGAGCCGACCACGGTATAAACGCTTGTAAGAATCTGAACAAGGTCGTGAGAGAGAGTACTGTTGAGCGTGTCAATATCGTAAGACACCGTGCTTATTATATCACCCGCGGTGCGCGTGTCGAAATATCCGACAGGGAGAGTGTTGAGTCTTTCAAACACCTGCTTTCGCATTTTTCTTACTATTCTCTGCGACAGGTGTACCATAATTACCGCAAGAATATAAGAAAGAATCGCCGAGGACACGTAGCAAATTACCATAAGAAGAACGTTTGATTTAACTATACCGAAATCTACTCCGCCCTCCAAGCCGATTGCATCTATTGCCGCGCCGGAATACCTTGGACCGAGAAGAGCAAGCTGATTTGAAAGAAGTGTCATTATAATCGCGGGTATAAATAGATACCATTGACGAATAACGTAGCCGCCAAGGCGCAAAATGATGCCACCCGTGCGCTTTTTATCAAGATTTGACACCGAATATTTATTGGGGTTTGAGCTTATCGGCCCCGTCATAAATCCTTGTTTACTCAACTATCGCACCTCCTAACTGTGAATCACTGATTTCTTTGTACTCTGGACAGCTTAAAAGAAGTTCGCCGTGAGTTCCCTTTGCGATTACCTCACCGTCATCAAGCACGAGTATAAGGTCGCAATTCATAACCGAGCTGACTCTCTGTGCAACCGTTATCTGAGTAGTTTCGGAAAAATGCTCGCGTAAAGAACAACGAAGATTCGCATCGGTCTTGTAATCGAGAGCCGATGAAGAATCGTCAAGAATCAGAATCTTGGGCTTTGAGGCAAGAGCGCGTGCTATAAGAAGCCTTTGGCGCTGACCGCCCGAAAGGTTTGTTCCGCCCGGAGAAAGCCTGTGAAAATATCCGTCGGCAATTTGATTGATGAATCCGTCGGCTTGAGCAATTTTTGCGGCAAAAATCATATCCTCATCGGATATATCACGGGCAAACTTTATATTCTCTGCTATTGTATCGGCATAAAGGAATCCGTTTTGAAGCGAAACACCGAATATTTCCGAAAGTTCCTTTCGTGTGTATGAAGTGACGGCTTTTCCGTCTATGTATATTTCACCCGAATCAGCATCGTAAAAACGCATAAGAAGCTTTATTAATGTTGACTTTCCGCTACCGGTTGCGCCGATTATGCCAAGGCTTCCGCCTTTTTGCAAAGTAAAGTTTATATTTTTAAGATTGTCTTTCTTTCCAAGATAAGAAAAATTAACGTCCTTAAAGGTTATGTAGGCATCCGTGTCAATTTTTTCGTCTGAATTTGCAACAAAAAAATCATCGGGCGTATCTATGACCTCGCCTACTCTCTTCGCGCTTGCGGCACATTTTGTATACATTACGAATATACGCGAGAGCGACATCATTGCCATAGATATCAGAGTGAAATACTGCATAAAGGCAATGACGGTTGCGGCACTTGAGATATTATTCGAAACGCGGTATGCACTGAGCATAACGACGCCGCATATGCCGAGGTTCATAAGAAGTGTCATTACGGGGTTGGGAATTCCCATAATCACGCCTGCTTTGCGCTCTGCACGGGAAAGTTTTTCGTTGACCTTTTCGTAACGGCGGTTTTCGTAATCGTTTTTCGAAAGAGCTTTGATGACTCGTATTCCCTGCACGTCCTCGCGAACCACACGAACCATACCGTCAACTGAGCTTTGCACCTTTGAGTAAAGCGGAATACCCTTTCGGGATACGAAATAAACCACGGTAAATATAAAGGGAAGCGTTGCAATCATGACAAGTGAAAGATAGGCGTCCATTATAAGAGTTATCGTAACGCCGCCTATAAGAAGTATCGGAGCTCTGACTCCCATCCTCTGCATCATATTTATAAAATGATGGACGTTGTAGGTGTCGCTCGTTATACGCGATTCAAGCGACGGCACGGTAAATTTATCGGTTTGCCTTGCCGAGAGGTAGAGCGTTTTTCCAAACAAATCCTTTCGCATATTGCGCGATATATCACTCGACACACGCGCCGCCATTCTGTTTGCGATGACGTTTAACAAACAAGCCGCACCCGAGCAAAAAAGCATGAGAACGCCAAAAAACATTACCCGCCCGACGTTAAGCGTTACGATAACGTTATCAAGAATATGGGTAAGTATTATCGGCAAGAAAAGCTCGACAACCGTTCCTGCGATTTTAATTACAAGTCCAAGCGACATGCTCCATTTGTACGGACTTACGTATTTCAAAAGTGTTTTCATTGCTTATCACCGCCAATCTCCAAAGCCGCACGCTTAGCATGCTCTGCCATTTTCGCAATTACCGAATAGGTAACGGCAAGCTCCTCTTCGGAGATATCCTCGGTCAGAATCTTGTTCCATGAATCTGCAATCATTTTAACCTTTGGATATATCTCAAGCATCTTGTCCGTCGGATAAACCAAAAAGCACCTCTTGTCCTCGGGCTTTAGTTCGCGTCTGACGTAACCGTTTTCAAGAAGCCAATCAATTCCCCTTGCTATCGTGCTTTTATTTATACACAGAGCATCAGCAAGCTCATCCTGCGAACGCCCCGGCCTTGCGCAAATTGCAAGTGCGTAGGCGTGATACCCCGGTGCAAAATCTCCTTCAAGCCTCATTCTCCGATAAGACGACTGGCAGCGCGATATAATGTTAAGCTGTCTTGATATTCTCGGCATACGTCCCCTCCGTTCAATATTAGTTGCATATGCAACAGTTTCATCTGCAACTATTTTAGCATATTGCAGCGATTTTGTCAATATAATTTAAAAGTTATATTTATTTCCTGCCAATACGGCATAATTTCTTTGTTTATTTACAAAAAAGCCTCCTGCAACAAATAATTTCCATTGCAATAGGCTTTTAAGTTATATCTCTAATTTGTTTTGCGGCAGTACAACATTCTTGCATTCGGCCTGCATCCTACTGATTTTTGCCGATATACCATCTTCTATTGCTCTCCTAAAAAGGTAGCGATTATCCACTGATACGTCATTCATAAAAGGTTTATCGTTTATATTTTCGTCCTATAAGGTTTGTATTTGATTTATTTTACCCATTTTTGCCTCTACATTAAATTTACGCTTTGACATTTAGTGAATGTCATATTGTGTATTATAACACAATATAATAGACTTGTCAATCACTGAATTTCAAACAAGGGTACAAAAATGTTCAAAAACAAAAACAACGGTAAGAACAATCTGTGCGGAGAAAAAGTTCGCAAATTAAGATTGTCTTATCCCACGAAGCTTTCACAAAAAGGTCTTGCTGATAAAATGCAACTCATTGGTATAGACGTAGATAAAAATGCCATACAGCGAATAGAGTGCGGAAAAAGATTTGTTACGGATATTGAATTGAAGGCTTTTGCAGAAATATTTCAAGTAAGTATAGACAAGCTTGTTTGAGTATAAAAAATAAATTTAATCAAATCTATTTAAAATAAAAGTCTCCTACGGTAGATATTGCTTTTCTACTGCAGGAGACTTTTCGATTTTAAGTTTTATCTTTTTCCGCCGTTTTTAAGAAGCGTCATTTTTATGTTCCAAAGCTTTTCGGAGAGGTCAACGTAGTATCTGTGGGGATTTTCAAAACGCTTTACCTCATCCCAAAGGGTCTCAATTTCAGCCTTGCAATAGCTCTGTATTTCGGAAATTGCAGGCGATTTGTAAACGCACTCTCCGTTTTTGAATATAGGAACAAGAAGCTCGCGGAGAGTGTAGCTTGTGAACTCCTTTTTCTTCCAGGTTTCGACGGGGTCAAATATCTCAAGGGGCTTTGAGGTGTCGATCTCCTCGTCGTACACGCAAAGCAGGTCGGCTGACGCCTTGCCCGTTTCGTTATCGTAGATTCGGTATATCTTTTTAAAATGAGGATTTGTTATCTTTTCACGATTCTCAGATATTTTGATTTTCGGAACTATATTTCCGTCCTTTTCGGTTGCGACAAGCTTATAAACGCCGCCGAAAACAGGCTGGGATTTCGCCGTTATAAGACGCTCGCCAACACCGAAGGAATCAATTTGCGCTCCTTGATGTATTATATCGCGAATAATGTTTTCGTCAAGAGAATTTGACACAACTATTTTACATTCGGTAAGACCGGCGTCGTCGAGCATTTTTCTTGCCTTTTTGGAGAGGTAGGTTATATCTCCCGAGTCAAGTCGGATACCGCATTTCGTTATTCCCTGCGGAATAAGAATCTCTTTGAACGCTTTTATTGCATTGGGAACTCCGCTTTTAAGAACATCGTAGGTATCGACGAGAAGAGTCGCGTTATTCGGATACATCTTGCAGTATGAAACGAAGGCCTCGTACTCGGTGTCGAACATCTGCACCCATGAGTGAGCCATTGTACCTGTCGCGGGAATAGAGTAATCCCTGTCGGATATGGTACACGCCGTAGCGGCGCAGCCGCCGATATAAGCAGCCCTTGCGCCGAGAATCGCGCCCGCCGCGCCCTGCGCTCTGCGCGAACCGAATTCGGCGACCGGTCTTCCGCAAGCGGCACGTACGACTCTGTTTGATTTGGTTGCTATGAGCGACTGATGGTTAAGCGAGAGTAGGACGAAGGTTTCTATAAACTGCGCTTCTATTGACGGAGCGCGCACAGTCATAATAGGCTCGCCGGGAAAAATCGGAGTTCCCTCGGGTACCGCATATATATCGCCTGTGAAGCGGAAGGTTTTAAGATACTCCAAGAATTTCTCGGAGAAAATCTTCTTTCCGCGCAAAAACTCTATATCCTCATCGGTAAATTTAAGTTCCTTAATATATTCTATTACCTGCTCAAGACCTGCGGCAATTGCAAATCCGCCGCCGTCGGGCACATCGCGGAAGAAGACGTCGAAATATGCTATTTCGTCGCCCTTGCCAAGCTCGAAATAGCCGTTTGCCATAGTAAGCTCGTAAAAGTCGCAAAGAAGAGTATTGTTAACCGTTGACATAATTGATATCCTTTCAGATAAATCAAAGATTAAGTTTAAGGTCGTTTTCCTTTATCCATCCAAGCTTTCTCATAAGCTCGGAAAATACGAGAGAAAGGATTGCGGGAAGAACGACGCATACGAGAATTACGCCTATAATAGAGGTTGCATTGAAGCCCATATCGGTAAAAACTCCGATAGGTCCGACAAGACCGCAGGTTCCCATACCCGCCGAAACGCCCGTGCATTCAAGCTTGAAAAGACAGGTAGAAATAGGGCCCGTAATAGCGGATGCAAGAGTCGCGGGAATCCAGATAAGAGGATTTTTAATTATGTTACCCATCTGAAGCATTGAAGTTCCGAGCCCCTGAGCAACGATGCCACCCCACTTGTTTTCACGAAATGAAATAACAGCAAAACCAACCATCTGAGCGCAACAGCCTGCTACGGCAGCACCGCCCGCGATACCGGTAATTCCAATCATGGCACATATTGCCGCCGAGCTTATCGGAAGCGTAAGTATGATGCCGACGACAACCGAAATTATTATTCCCATAAGGAAAGGAAGAATAGAAGTTGCGTAGTTAATGAAATAACCGAGCCAATACATCACGTAAGCAATTCCGGGACAAAGGAGCATTGCAAAAAGCATTCCAACGCCAATCGTGACGGCAGGGGTTACGAGAATATCAACCTTAGTCGTTTTTGATACGAGCTTTGCGACCTCAACGGCTACAAGCACGCAAATAAATGCGCCGAGAGGTCCTGCCGTTATGCTTTTGCCCTCAATTACAGTTCCGAGGTCGTTGCCCGCCATACCGACGACACCTGCCGAAAACAAAACGAGCGGGTGCGCTTTAAGCGAATAAGCAACAGCGATTCCGAGAACAACGCCCGTTGCCTTTTTTGCAAACGACGACATGTTAATGACAAACTCATTCACAATTGTTCCCTCCGGAATCCAACCCGCAACAGTGCCGAAGATTGTTCCCATAAGAAGCGTTGCGAAGAGTCCGAGCGCCATAGCCCCCATCGCATCAACGAAATAAATCTTTGGCGAAAGGGTTATCCCTTTTTTGTCAAGAAAAGCTCGGAATGCCGATTTATCAGTATGTGTGTTTTTCATTTTCTTTTCCTCTTGTATTTTAACTTTTATTTTCCGAGAACACGTTCTCGGTCTATATAGTTCTGTAAAATAACCTCAGCCGAAAGGGTGTCAATCGCTCCCTTTCTTTTTTTTCCGTAGGTTCCGCTTCCGTCAAGAAAACGGTAGGCTACCATAGTACTCATTCGCTCATCGTAAAAATCTATCGGAATGCTCGTAAGCTCGGAAAGAATATCAGCAAAGGCACGTACCGTGTCAACTCTTGCCCCCTCCGAGCCGTCCATATTCTTGGGAAGACCTATTATTATTTTCTTGCAAGAGCGAGCCTCGGCTTCCTTTGCAACGCGAACGGCGGTATTTCTCATTCCGCCTTCGGATACAGTTCCGATTCCGCTTGCAAGCATACCTGAAATATCACATTCGGCAAGTCCAGTGCGAACGTCACCGTAGTCCACACCGAGATATTTTCCGTGATTTAAATTCATATATCCTCCAACTGTTTTAACCATTATATATTATTTGCAAAGCCGTGTCAACAGCAAAAGTTTACAACCGACGAGGTCTAAGAAGACTTTTTATAAACAAAAACAACGAATTCCGCCTCTACTCTTAGGCTTTCAAGCGCAAGCACGCGAGCCTTGTCCTCGGGTTTCGTACGGTAGGCGTACGGAGTCATCATAAAGAGAGATTTGATTTTTTCATTTGAGTCAAGCAGAAGCACGTAGGAAATCCGCTCGCTTGCTATAAGTTCAAAACCGTCTATGCGAGAATCCCCCACCTCGTTTTTATAGGGAGTTTTATAGGTTGCCGCCTTAAGTGAGAACAGATGATCTTCACCGGGGATAGCCATTATAAAAATCCCATCCGTCTTTAGCGTTCTCAGTATTTCCTCCGGCGCAAGAGGCGAGAACATATTTACCGCCATATCAAAGCTTTCGTCAGCGGTCGGCATATGATAGGCGCTTGCAACCGCAAGCTCAAGATTGCCGTTTCGGCGCGCGGCGTATTTCACGGCATCGCGCGATATATCGAATGCTGAAACGAAAACACCGCGCTCGCGAAGCGCGCTTGCTATAATATCGGTGTAATAACCCTCACCGCAGCCAATGTCAAGAAGAAAGCTGCCGGATATGTACCGACACGCAAGCTCTGCAACCTTGTCGGCAAGAGGTTTATACGCCCCTGTGTCAAGAAAATCGCGGCGCGCTTCAACCATTTCGCGATTATCGCCGTGAGTTCCGCCGATATTCGACAGCAACAGATTAAAATACCCCGCCTTTGCTTTATCGTAGGTATGATTGTTTTCACATCTTGCCGATCCGCCCAAAGTTACAAGCGGCAGCCGGCATTTAGGACAGACGAAATTCATATAGGTCCTTTCATTATTTACGTGCGTTGTTTAAGCGGCAAACCCCGGATTCACTTTACTCCGACAGTTCACCCGCAATATTTTTTTCCATCATACGTTTTATCTCGTCTTTTGGGATACCAAGGCTAAAAAGATGATAAAGCTTGGCTACCGCAGCCTCGGTGGTCATATCCTTTCCGCTGACCGCACCTGCCGCCTTAAGCGACGAGCTGGTTTCGTATGCACCTAGCGTGACGGTGCCCGCAGGGCACTGCGAGGAGACCGTTATAACCGAGCCGGACTCGAAAGCCTTTTTTATTATCGGCAAAAGCTCGTCGCCGCCACCCGGAATATTTCCCGCGCCAAAGGTTTCCAACACTATGCCCGAAAGCTTCTCCGTCATAATCTCTTCAAAAAGACCGAACTGTATTCCCGGAAAAACCTTAAGCACGCCTATCGGCACTGCGGAAAAGGGCATAAAGGCAAGAACATCGCCCTCTTTTCTTGCAAGAAAAGCTGAGGTATTATATTTGACCGAAATTCCCACATCCGCGAGATGAGGATAATTCGGAGAATCAAAGGCGACGAGTCCGTCCGCGCTCATTTTCATTGCTCGGTTTCCCCGAAGAAGCTTTCCGCTGAAATACAGGCAAACCTCGCGCACCGCGCCCTCAGCCGCAATCAGTATTGACGTAATTAAATTATCTCTGCCGTCGCTTCTAATCTCCGAGAGAGGTATTTGCGAACCGGTAAGTATAACGGGTTTATCGAGACCCGAAAGAATAAACGAAAGAGCCGAAGCGGTGTACGCCATAGTATCCGTGCCGTGAAGAACCACGAATCCGGAATATTTTTCGTATTCGTTATAAATTACCGCAGCTATATTATTCCACTCCTTGACAGTCATGTTCGAGGAATCGAGAAGCGGTGACATTTCATAAAGCTCCCACGACGGAAAATCAACACGCGCCATATCCGGAATCGACTTCAGCACATCGCCGATAAATCCGCTTGCAGGCGTGTATCCGTTACCGGATTTTTTCATACCGATAGTTCCGCCCGTGTATATAATCAGTACCTTTTTGTTTTTCATTTCAGTCTGTATCCTTTTACAGTATAAAAGTCCTTGTTATGTGAGATGGCAAGAAATTAACGGCGATTTGGTTGAACATACTATCGCCGAATTGTACGGGATATAAAATTTTGCAGGGGCGATTCACGAATCGCCCGCGGTTCATTCATGAATGACCCCTACAACAATTATCTTTTATTCTATACACATCGCTTCCGCGAAGGTGATGCTATATAAGAATTTGCGCAAAGCTTCCGTTCATTCAAGAAATCGTCAAGTGCGAGGCGTAAGTGAGCGAGCGAAATGAAGTCGTAGTTACCTACGCCGATTTGAGCGAGTCGAGCGACAACGAAGCAATTGGCGGTTTATTGGATGAACATACTATCTACGATGCTGATGCTATATAAGATTTTACCGATTGGTAATATTGAACAAATCAGTCGGTAATCATACCCTTTCATGACCGTTTCCGTATTCCCTTTTCATTGCATCAACAGACACGACCCATTG
>SVRU01000081.1 GCA_015064665.1 Oscillospiraceae bacterium | reverse complement strand
AACGCCCTGTAAAAAAGGCGGAGATACAACCGTTCGTGTGTGGACGACCGCTTTTTGAGGGAAGCAATATATACGATTTGGGGCGCGAGGAAGCAGGATATCTTTACCTGAAAACGAAATCCGCCACGTGTGCAAATTTACGTTGCTTTGGGGCAACTATCCCTCCGCAAGGAAGGGCTTGTGGACAGCCAAACCTTTATGTTCCATGAGATCATCGGACTCAAAGGTGCGGCAAGAGATCGCAAACCTCATATATGGGATGACAACGGAAAAGCGCAATGGTTCGGATATGAGCCAACGGATTCCGAGTTCGAGCGTATTCAGGGAATCCAGCAGTATTATTTATCGTGATAACACCGGCTTGTTGCATAAAATTGATTTTCACACTTGTGCATTGAATTACAAGGCAGAACACAAGGATGCCTCTGATTATTGCATCGGAGAAAGAAAATCCGACGAAGCATATTTTCTTTTCTACACGAGCGGCATAAAGACAAAAGTCGTATTTCAAAAACACTATGTGGCGAATCTGCTTCGCTATCACCTTTTGAAAGGAAGCAAGGCATCTCGGTTTCACTCTCTGCAAAAATTGATTTGCGAAACGAATTTTAGAACATACGATTTGTCATAATGGTCTACTTTTCGCTATTCTTACCTATATTTACACACCTTTTTACTGCTCTATGGCAACAAAGAGGCTAGCTCAAATGCATTAATTTGTGTTTGAGCTAGCCTCTTTTTCTTTTTCGCTCTTCGCTTTTTCGGATTTGCAGTTTTTTTGTAAGGTCGGAAGAATAGTAAATAGGCAAGGTTGCTTTAGCGCTGATTCATGCTTGTCGGGGAAAACGAGCGATTTCTTTAAAGCAAATGTTGACGGGTATGACGAGCATATTATGACCGAAACCGAATTCGCAAACAAAATCTATAATACACAAGGTTGTTTTACTCCTTGAAATTACGGTCCGAATGTGATACAATATTAAAAACGGTATAAAAGGTTGATTATATTCGAGGATACTTAGCATCCGAGCCTTACGATTTCACAACATTTTTATTAAAACGACGCAGGAGAAGAGTAATGAATCAAAATAGAAGAAGACAGATTATGCAAATGCTCGACGAGCATCAAGCTATAACCAATCAGGAGCTGATGGATTGTTTTGGTATTTCTATTGAAACGGTTCGCCGCGACCTTGCATACCTTGAAAAACAGGGCTCTTTGACGAGAGTTTACGGGGGAGCTGTAAAAAAAGAAGTTGTGAGAACAGAACCCTTCTATGCAAGCCGCGAGCAAAAAAACAACGATGAAAAAATTTTAATTGCCAAGGTTGCAGAAACTCTTATTGAACCTAAAGATATAGTTTTTTTGACACGGGAACAACCGTTGAAGCCGTAGCGAAAGAGCTTGACAAGAATAAAAACACCTGTGCATTCACAAACGCATTAAGAGCAGCGGTTGCCCTGTCTGAAAAGTGCATCGAGGTTGTTCTGACGGGCGAAAAAATACGTTCGGGAGAACTTGCGCTTTCTGGAACTTTGGCAGAAAATAATATTTCAAACTTCAATATCGGCAAGGCGATTATCGGCGCTGCCGGTATAACGGAGGATGGAATTTCCGATTTCATTTTCGATGAAGCGGGCCTCAGAAAAAAGGTTATCAACAACGCAAGCAAGGTCATTGTTCTCGCAGACTATACCAAATTCGGAATAAAAGCGATGTGTAACGTTTGTACGTTTGATAAAGTAGCCGTTTTAATAACGGACGACAAGGCTCCGAAGGACATAATAAATAAAATCAAGAAGAAGGGCGTAACGGTTATTATAGCAAAATAGAGCGGACGAACAGTCCGCTTTTTATTTTTGGACAAAATAACAATTTTATGGGAATATGTTGACAATGTTTTGCAAATGTGATAGAATCAAAATGCAAAGGTATTTAAAGTTTGCAAAAATACATATCACAAGGAGGTTTAATACTATGAAAACTGATATTGTTGTCATCGGTGCTGGTGCGGTAGGATGTGCAATTGCAAGAGAGTTGTCAAAGTATAACGTTGATGTTGTCGTCGTTGATAAAAATGAAGATGTCGGTGGCGATGCCTCAAAGTCAAACAGTGCTATTATTCATACGGGCTATGATGCAGCTCCGGGAACGTTAGAGTCTCAACTTGTCGTGGCTGCAAATCCTATGTATGATGAAATCGTCGAGGACCTTGACATCCCGTTTAGCAGAATAGGTGCTATTTTGCCTGCAATAACACAGGAGCAGTTTGAGCAGCTTCCCTCTATCAAGGAAAAAGCTTTCAAGAATCACGTTTACGACATAGAATATAAATCTGCAAAAGAGCTTCTTGAAATGGAGCCGAATCTTAACCCCGAGGTAAAGGGTGGCTTGTGGATTCCGAGAGAAAGCATTATCGACCCGTTTATATTCGTTCAGGCAATGGCAGAAAATGCTTATGAAAACGGCGTTCAGTTCCTTTTGAATGCAAAAGTAACAGACATAAAAACCGAAAACGGCAAAATCAAAAGCGTTGTTACCGAAAAGGGCGAAATTGAAACAAAATACGTTATAAACAGTGCCGGTCTGTACTGCGATGAAATAGCCGAAATGGTTGGCAAAGCCGATTATAAGGTTGTTGCCAGAAAGGGTCAGTTCTATATTCTTGACAAGAACACCTCCTGTCAGGTGGAGCACATCGTTCTTCCTATTCCTACGAAGGTAACAAAAGGAAAGCTTATGTGTCCTACAATCCACGGCAATATGCTTGTTGGTCCTACAGCCGAGGACCAGCCTTCAAAGACTGATAAGTCCACAAGCACCGATGGTCTTGACAGCATCGCTAAGGACGTAAGAAACCTAATCCCCGGTGTAAATCTTCGTGATACTATCACACAGTATTCAGGCTTAAGACCTAACCGCAACCCCGAGGGACTTCATTTTGATATATATGATGACCTTGAGGGATACATCAATCTGTCCGGTGTGCGTTCAACCGGGCTTACACTTTCTGTTTCTATGGGTAAGTACGTTGTTCAGCAGATGCTTATTGGCGGAGCCGGCTTCGTGCTTAAAGAAAACTTCATCAAAAAGAGAAAGGGCATTATAAAATTCAGCGAACAGACAAGAGACGTTCAGGATGCTCTGATTAAAGAAAACCCTTTATACGGAAATATAGTATGCCGCTGCGAAACTATTACAGAGGCTGAAATTATGCAGGCAATCCACCGCCCGCTCGGTGCAAAGAGCGTTGACGCAGTGAAGCGCCGTGTCCGTGCGGGAATGGGACGCTGCCAGGCAGGCTTCTGCGGACCTAAGGTTCTTGAAATTTTAGCCCGCGAGCTGAAGGTTGCTCCCGAGGAAATCAACAAGCATAATCCCGGTTCATATATGGTAACCGGAAGAAGCCGTAGTTAAGGAGGGCGTTGATATTATGTATAATATGAATTATGACGTAGCAGTAGTTGGCGGAGGTCCTGCGGGTCTTGCAGCCGCTATTGCCGCAAAAAAAGAGGGCGCGAAAAAAGTCCTTGTAATCGAGCGCGACAATGCTCCCGGCGGAATTTTGCAGCAGTGCATCCACCCCGGCTTCGGTCTTAATCGCTTTAAAGAAGAGCTTACGGGTCCCGAGTATTACAGCCGTTTTACAAAAGAGGCGGAGGAGATTGGCGTTACATATCTTTTAAACGCAATGGCGCTTGAGGTTGACGCCGAAAACAAGCAGGTTGTTTGCGCCACAAGCGAATACGGTATGGTTTGTGTTCAGGCGAAAAGCATAGTTTTATCTATGGGTTGCCGCGAAAGAACAAGAGCGGGCATTGTCGTACCCGGAACCCGTCCTTCAGGTCTTTACACAGCCGGCTCTGCGCAGCGTTTGGTAAACCGCCAGAACATTATGGTTGGTAAAAAAGTCGTTATTTTAGGCTCGGGCGATATCGGTATGATTATGGCACGCCGTATGACGCTTGAGGGCGCAGAGGTCGTTATGGTAGTTGAGCTTATGGACTACCTTGCAGGTCTTACCCGTAACAGAGTGCAGTGCCTTGATGATTTCGGTATTCCGCTAAAGCTCGCACATACGATTACTAAAATTGAGGGTGATGAACGTGTAACCGGTGTCTACGTTGCTCCCGTTGATGAAAACAAAAAGCCTATTACCGAAAAAGAAGAGTTCGTAGAGTGCGATACCGTTCTTTTCTCTGTAGGTCTTATTCCCGAAAACGAGCTTTCCAAAAAAGCATCTATTAAAATCAGTCCCGTTACGAACGGGCCTATTGTAAATCAGCATATGCAGACCTCCGCGGAGGGCGTTTTTGCCTGCGGCAACGTCGTTCACGTTAACGACCTTGTTGATAACGTTAGCGCAGAGAGTGAAACTGCAGGCAAATATGCCGCACGGTATGCAATGGGCAAGCTTCCCGTCGTGAAAAAAGAGATAGTTTGTCAGACGGGCAGAAACGTAAGATACATTTGTCCTCACACCGTTTCGGTGTCAGACGAAGCCGAAAAAATAAATCTTTATTTCCGTGTGCTCTCACCCGAGCTTGGCTCCAGACTTGTAGCAAAATGCGGTGATAAGGTTATCGCAAGTAAGAAAGAAATAAAGGTTAATCCCGGCGAGATGAACTGTATTACCGTTGATACCTCCCAAATTGAAGGGGAATTGACCGTAGAAGTTATTAAGGAGGGCTGATAATATGAAGAAAGATATAATTTGCACGATTTGTCCGAGAGGTTGTACGGTTTCGGTTGAAGGAAGTGCAAACGAGGTAACCTCTGTTTCGGGTTACGGCTGTAAGCGCGGTATGGAATTTGCAACCGCTGAATTTACTGCGCCCGTAAGAATTTTAACCACAACTGTTAAAATAGACGGCCGTGACGGTGACCTTTTGCCCGTCCGTTCATCAAAGCCCTTACCCAAGGAAAAAATTCTTGAATGTATGGAGATTATCAAAAAAACAGTTGTTTCTTTGCCTGTGAAGCAATACGACGCAGTTGTAACGGGCATACTTGGAACAGACGTTGATATAGTTGCAACAAAGGACGTGAAATAGAGGTTCATCCAAATGAGTAAAAGGGTTTTTATGTGTGGCTTCTCACAGGAATCGAACTCATTTAATCCGGTGCTTGCCGATATGAATGAGTTTGATAGCTTTGACCCTTTTTGGGGAGATGCTAAAACGCCTGATAAGCTTTGCCTGCCTTCTGCGCAAGGAATGTATGAAACCTTTAAAGAGGCTGATGCAGAATTGCTTTGCGGTCCGGTTATACGCGCAGGAAGCGGAGGTCCGGTCGAACACAGTGTTATTGATTATTTCATTGATAAAACGTTAAAACAGTTAAAATCATTTGGAAAGGTTGACGGCGTAGCAGTTGCTATGCACGGTGCAACCGTGTCAGATAAAGAAGAGGATGTCTGCGGTTATATTCTTGAGAGTATTCGCAAAGAAGTAGGCGATGATGTTATTATTTCAGCCTCCTTTGACCTGCACGGAAATATGACCGAGAAAATAATGAAAAACGCCGATTACGTAAGCGGATTTCAGCAATATCCTCACCTTGACCAGAAAGAAACGGGTATCCGTGCTGCAAAAAGACTTCTTGAAGCGCTTTGCGGCAAAGGCGGAAAAACCGCAATAGCGTCAATCCCTATGATTGCATCAGCGCACGGATATACCACCTTTGACGGCGCTTTAGGTAAGCTTGTTTCACGAGCAAAAAAGATGATTGAACAGGGAGAGATTATCGACTATACCATCTTTGAGGTACAGCCCTGGCTTGATGTAAAGGAATTGGCAACTACGGTTATTGTAATTGCCGACACAGAGGAAAAAGCTAAAAGCGTTGCAGCCGACCTTGCTTATGAAAACTTTATGTTAAGAGATAAAATTTTGGGTGAAAAGCTTTTCTCAATTCCTGAGGTTGTAAAAAAAGCAGTCGAAAACAAAAGCGGAAAGCCTATTGTTTTGGCCGACTCTGCCGACTCGCCAAACGCCGGCGCATCTGCCGACAGCGCGGCAGTTATTGAGCATCTGCTCCCGTATCGTGACACCCTTAAATGCGCGGTTGCAGTCTCTGATATTCCCGCGGTGGAAAAGGCGATTAAGCTTGGTGTCGGCGCAGTTTCGGATTTTACTCTCGGTGCAACAAAAGCTCCAAGGCTTTCAAAGCCCGTATTGGTTACCGATGCGCTTGTAGTAAGCATCCACGAGGGAACGTTTTATTCATACGGACCGCAGGATAAAGGAGCAAGACGTTATCTTGGCAAAACCGCCATTCTGAAAGCGGGTGAAATACTAATTCACGTTTCAAGCTACGGAAGGTTTGAGGGTGATTTGAATTTCTACCGTTCATTCGGCATCGACCCGTCTGATTGTCACTTTGTGGGGGTAAAGGCTTGCACCTCTTTCCGTGCGGCTTACGAGTCGATTTCCGAGGAAATCTGCAACGCAGATACGCCCGGTGCGGCAGGTCCGGTGCTTACTTCTTTACCGTTTGAAAAAAGGCCAAAACCGCTTTATCCGTTTGAGCAAATCACAAAAGATGATATAAAAGCACCGTTGTGCTACAAATAATTTTTTGAAAAGGAATGAAAATTGTGAAAGAAAGAAGAGTAGGTACCGTTTCAAGAGGTATAAGATGCCCTATCATTCGTCCCGGCGACGACATTGCCAAAATAGTTGCGGACAGTGTTTTGGAGGCGGCAGAAATAGAGGGCTTTGAGCTTAAAGACCGTGACGTTATTTCTATGACGGAGTCAATCGTTGCAAGAGCTCAGGGCAATATCGCATCGGTTGACGATATAGCTTTCGATGTTAAGTCAAAACTGGGCGGCGGCACCGTCGGCGTTATTTTCCCAATACTTTCACGCAACAGATTTGCAATTTGCCTAAGAGGTATCGCAAAGGGGGCTAAAAAGGTTGTTATTATGCTTAGCTATCCCTGTGATGAGGTTGGAAATAGGCTTATAACCGAGGAAATGGTTGAAGCGGCAGGCGTTAATCCTTATTCAGACGTTTTAGACCTTAAGAGATATCGCGAAGCTTTCGGCAGCTATAAACACGAGTTTACGGGTGTTGATTACGTTGAGTATTACGGCGACCTTGTACGTGAGTGCGGAGCAGAGGTAGAGTTCGTGTTTGCAAATCACGCAAAAGCAATCCTTGATTATACCGATTGCGTTATCACCTGCGATATTCATACAAGAGAAAAAAACAAGCGCATTTTAAGAGAAAACGGAGCTAAAATCGTATTAGGTCTTGATGATATTTTGAATGCGCCAATCGGCGAGAGCGGATATAACGAAAAATACGGTCTGCTCGGTTCAAATAGGTCAACAGATGATAAAATCAAGCTGTTCCCAAGAGATTGCCAGCCCGTTGTACTTGATGTTCAAAAGAAAATATTTGAAGCTACGGGCAAGAAGGTAGAGGTTATGGTTTACGGCGACGGCGCTTTCAAAGACCCTCAGGGTAAAATCTGGGAGCTTGCAGACCCGGTAGTATCACCTGCATATACGTCAGGACTAGAGGGAACGCCAAACGAAATTAAGCTTAAATATCTTGCAGATAACGATTTTAAAAACCTATCGGGAGCAGAGCTTGATGAAGCTATAGCCAAGAGCATTAAAACAAAAGGAGACGATCTTGTAGGTCAGATGGCTTCGCAGGGAACAACTCCGCGCCGCATAACCGACCTTATCGGCTCTCTATGCGACCTAACGAGTGGCTCGGGTGACAAGGGTACGCCCGTCGTGCTTGTTCAAGGGTACTTCGATAATTTAACAGACTAGGGCGGATTTTTAGGTTAGGTTTTGCGGATGAAAATCCGGTGTTTACCGACACCGAACCGCTTTGAACCTACGCAAATACAATATGCGGAATGTATGACGGCTCAGGAGAGTTTGCCCTTAAGGTCGGAGTTCCGGCAAAAAGCGGTGTTGGCGGCGGAATTATGGCAAGCGTGCCCCCAAAAAATTGGAATAGGTGTATTCTCGCCCGCTCTTGATAAAAAGGAAAACAGCATTGCAGGCATAAAAGCACTTGAAATGCTCAGTCAGAAAACAAATCTCAGTATTTTCTAGCATATTATCCAAATCAATCGCACGTCACAAAACAGAATAGACAGTCACCCCCCTTTTTTGCTATGTCGGTGCTTGACAAAACCCGGGCATAGAACTATAATATAATCAGTTCCATAAAAATATTTTTTTAGGAGTGTGACAGTATGAATGGCGTGGAATCAAGAAAATTAATTTTAATGATTGTTTTTGCAGTTGCTGTAGCTCTTGTCGTGTGGCTGATTGCGCGCGCGGCAAAGGCGGCAAAGAAAAATGCGGTTTCAAAGCAGAGCGTTGACAAAAAATCAGCCGCCCTCTCAAGCGATATTCCCTCAGGTCCGGTTATAATTATTGATTACGAAAGCGGCGGCGGTCTTTTTGAAGACGGAAAGTGCGGCTGGCTTGATATTGAGTGCGAGGACGGCGAAAAAGATACGGTAAAGCTGAATTTCAACAAAAAAGCACCGAGAACCATCACCGTTCCCTTGAAGGCGGCGAAATATCGCATCACCTACCGCACCAAGAGCACTGCTGCTATGGCGGCATCAAACGTCTTAAAGGCAATAAACGAAAACAACGGAACTATGGGTGCTTTTGCAAACGCGGTGTACGATGCGGGCGGAATGAGCGGTCTTCTGGATTCTGTCGTAGTTGACGTTTCGGAGGACTTCGTGCTGAGGCTTGTTTGCGAAACCGACGGGCTTACGAAGAGCTGCCGCGTTGTTTCATAAAACAAAGCGCGAGGGCTTGATTTAACAGCTTTTCGGTGTCGGGATATGCGCGACAGCCGATTGAATCGACAGAATACCGAATAAAAGCTATCGCGGGCGTCACCTCACAGGAGGCGACGCCTCTTTTTCATTTTTTTGATAATTTAGTTGGGTTTTTAGAGCTTTTTTGAATATTTTTTCGCGCTTGGTGACAAAATCACCGAAAAGGAATACTTTCTTTGCTATAATATAACCGTAAAGAGAAAGACTCTTTTAAATTCAAAAGACAGGAGATTCAAAAATGTCACTGATTAAGGTAAATAAAGAAAATTACGCTTCGATAGCTTCGGATGAAAGACCGGTTCTTCTCGACTTCTATGCAGACTGGTGCGGTCCCTGCCGTATGGTAGCTCCGATAGTAGATGAAATTGCAGAGGAGCACCCGGAGTACCTCGTCGGCAAGGTGAACGTAGACGAGGAGGGCGACCTTGCGAAAAAATTCGGTATTTTCAGCATTCCGACTCTCGTCGTTCTGAAAAACGGAAAGGTCCTGCACCAAGTTTCCGGCGCAAGACCTAAGGAGAAAATTCTCGAGCTGTTTAATTGATTTTATGCCGAAATTTCGCGCAGGCGCTTCTTGTCGAGCACCTTTATTCCGCCGCGTGAGCTCTCTACTATTCCCTCGGCAGAGAAATACTTGACCATTCTTGAAACAACCTCTCTTGCAGATCCGATATACTTCGCAATCTGCTCGTGAGTCAGCCTGACGGTGTCTCCGCCATGCTTTGATATCTCGTCAAGCAAAAAGATAGCAAGCCTTCTGTCAAAGCTCATAAAGAGTATTTGCTGCATTACCCACATAACGTCGGAAAAGCGCGAAAGCGCTGCCTCAAGCGCAAAAATCTTCACCTCGGAAGAACGCTCGCACAGCTCTGCAAAGGCACAGCCGCCAACGATAACGCAATCACTCTCCTCCTCAGCGTCTATAAAGACGTCAAAGGTTATACTGTTAAGAACGCAGGACGCCGAGAGAACGCAGATATCCCCCGGGAAAAGACGGTAGAGGGTGACCTCCTTTCCGTCCTCGGAGAGCATATATATGCGCAGGCTGCCGCTCTTTATAAGAATTACCCCCGTGCACTCTCCGCCGTCGTGAATGTTCTCACCGCGCTCAAAATGCACGCTCTGCGTGCTTCGAGAAAGATTCTCTCGCTCCACCTCGCTAAGATGCTCCCAAAACGGAAACGCCCGATAGAAAAGCTCATTAATTTCAGAAATTATCATTTTAGCCTCACAAAGCTTTCTTATATATAACAAGTATAGCACCCTGAAATTTTTATGTCAAGAAAATATTTTTTGAAAAATACTTGTTTTTGTGACTAAATCACAGAAAACGGTCTTTAAAAGAATTATAATTTAAACACAATCTAAATTTTGGAGGAAACAAATGTCAAACAAATTTTACATCTGCGAGCACTGCGGAAATATAATTGAAAAAATAGAAGACAAAAAAGTCCCCGTCGTATGTTGCGGCGAAAAAATGAAGCCCCTTATTGCAGGCACTGTTGAAGCAAGCCGCGAAAAGCACATACCCGTCGTTTCTATCGGGGAGGGCGAGGTAAAGGTAGAGGTTGGCTCGGTTTCTCACCCTATGGAAGACGCTCACAGCATTCTCTGGGTTTATCTTGAAACCAACCTCGGCTCTCAGCGCAAAAACCTGGAGGTTGGAAAGCCTCCCGTCGTATCCTTCTCACTCTCTGAGGGCGAGATTCCCGTTGCCGTGTATGCATATTGCAACCTTCACGGTCTTTGGATGTCTGAAATTTAAAAGGAGACTTTACTATGCTAGATAAGAAGGTTCATCAACTGTTAAACGACCAAATCAACAAAGAATTTTATTCGGCTTACCTTTACCTTGATTTCTCAAATTATTTTAAAGCAAGAGGCCTTGACGGCTTCGCTAATTGGTACAAGATTCAAGCCGAGGAGGAGCGCGACCACGCAATGCTCTTCTATCAGTATCTTCAGAATGAGAGTGCCGAGGTGACTCTAGAGGCAATAGCAAAACCCGATAAGGTTTTCTCCTCCCACATAGACGTTCTGCGCGCGGGTCTTGAACACGAGAAATACGTCACCTCGCTTATTAACGATATTTACGCGGCAGCCTATGACGTGCGTGACTTCCGCACTATGCAGTTCCTCGACTGGTTTGTCAAGGAGCAGGGCGAGGAGGAAACAAACGCCAACGATATGATTACGAAAATGGAGCTGTTTGGCGAGGACCCCAAGAGCCTCTATATGCTGAACCAGGAGCTTCTGGCGAGAGTATACTCTGCGCCGTCACTTGTTTTGTAAATAAAAGCCTACTTTAAAAGGAGATAAAGAAATGAAAAAATACGTTTGTGACGCTTGCGGCTGGGAATATGACGAGGAGCTCGGAGCACCCGAGCTGGGAATTGCTCCGGGAACGAAGTTTGAGGATCTTCCCGACGATTTCGAATGTCCTCTCTGCTCGGTCGGCAAGGATATGTTCTCGGAAAAGTAAACATTTGTTAGCAGAAAACTCGACACGGGCATAGGGATTGTTGACCTATGCCCTATTCTGCAAGAACGGAGTTCTTTATGGATTTGGTATTATTAACTGCCCTCGGTGTTGGCGGCGCTACGCTCGTCGGAGTTGCTATAGGGTTTATTTTCAAGGATATTTCACATAAATTTTCGGACATAGTTCTATCGTTTGCCGCCGGTGTAATGCTTGCAGCAGCGGTTATTGGACTTATTATTCCCTCTCTTGAGTACGGTGGGAAATTCGCCATCGCCGTCACGGTGGCGGGTATTTTTGCCGGCGCGATTTGCCTCAATCTTGTAGACAAGCTCGTGCCTCATCTTCACAAACCGTCCGGCTCTGACCCCGAGTCTCACGCCAATTCAAGACTCGTCGGGGTGATGCTCTTCGTCGCGGCGATAGCTATACATAATTTGCCCGAGGGAATTGCAGCAGGAGTTGGCTTCGGCTCTGACGATAGCGCGCGGGCACTTATTATTGCCGCCGGAATTGCTCTTCAGAATATTCCCGAGGGTATGGTTATTATAGGCCCTATGCTCGCTGCGGGCGTCAAGCCTAAAAAGACCTTTCTTCTCGCTGCTATGACCGGTCTGGTCGAGGTTGCCGGAACGCTTATCGGCTACTTTGCGGTAAGCTTTGCCTCCTTTATACTTCCCTTCGCTCTTGCATTTGCGGGCGGAACCATGCTCTATATCATCTCAGACGAAATGATTCCCGAAACTCACGCGCACGGGCATCAGAGAGGTGCGACACACTCTCTTATTTTCGGCTTTTGCCTGATGCTTGTAACCGATTTTTTGCTCGGCTGACGCTGAGGAGGGTAATGGGGGAGAAAATTCAGTAGCTTTTGGTGATTTTTCACAAAACCAAAAGTAACCTCACGGGTGATTTTTGTAAGCGAACTATACTTACGGTGAATTATACTATCAAGTGCAACACTTTTAAGAAAAAAGAAGACTCATATTGAATCCTGTGTTATAATGAAGTTACCACACACCAAAATAACAAGGAGAACAATATGAGCTATACCCAT
>SVRU01000080.1 GCA_015064665.1 Oscillospiraceae bacterium | reverse complement strand
TGAGCGAGCGAAATGAAGTCGTAGTTACCTACGCCGATTTGAGCGAGTCGAGCGACAACGAAGCAATTGGCGGTTTATTGGATGAACATACTATCGCCGAAGGAGAAAAAGCGATACTTATCCCTCACCGCTTTTTCGTAAGCAGACATAACAAACTCTTTTCCTGCCAGAGCACTGACGAGCATTATGAGGGTGCTTTCGGGAAGGTGGAAGTTGGTTATCAGAGCGTCGGTTGCCTTAAATTTGTAGCCGGGATAGATGAAAATCCCAGTTTCGCCCTTTACGGCGTGTACTCTGCCCTCTTCGTCCGACACGCTTTCAAGAACGCGGCAGGAGGTTGTGCCAACCGCTATTATTCTGCCGCCGTTTGCTCGGCGGCGGTTAATTTCTTCGGCTACCTCGTCGGGCATATAAAAATACTCCCCATGCATAAGATGCTCTTCTATTTTATCAACCTTGACGGGACGGAAGGTGCCGAGTCCGACGTGGAGAGTTACCTCGCCGTAGCCGACGCCCTTTGCCTTTATGCGCTCAAGAAGCTCGGTCGTAAAGTGAAGCCCTGCGGTGGGCGCTGCGGCAGAACCCTCTCGCTTAGCGTAAACAGTCTGGTAATCCTCTTTATTTTTTAATTTTTCGGTAATGTAGGGTGGTAGAGGCATATTTCCGACGGCGTCAAGCACTTCGTAAATATTGTTATATTTATCGGTGTCGTACTCGAATTTAACAATCCTGTTGCCGCCGTCAACGATGTCGGTGACGATAGCCCTGAGAATGCCCGAAAAATCAAAGCTTGAACCGACCTTTGCACGCTTTCCGGGGCGTACAAGCGTTTCCCACTCGCCCGAATCCAGCATTCGAAGCAACAGTAATTCCATATCTGCGCCCGTTTTATCGGTTTTGCCGAGCAGGCGCGCAGGAATTACCTTTGAGGAATTGACAACCAGCATATCCTCGGGATTAAGATAATCTATAATATCCGAAAATATCTTATGGTCTACGCTTTTATTTTCGCGGTCAAGAACCATAAGCCGACATCCGTCGCGCTCGGCAGACGGAGTCTGCGCTATAAGCTCCTCGGGCAATTCATAATAAAAATCACTCGTTTTGAGCGACGTACCTATTCTCTCATTTACAATTTCTTTTTCTATTTCTTTCATTTTTTACACGCGCCAAAACGCCGACACCTTCATAAAATGATAACGTATAGTTTTACGTTTCGTATTATTATACAACACATTAAAATATTTTTCAAGGGCAGGCATAAAAAATGGGGAAAAAATTGGTTTTCAGCGGTGCGGCATGCGCGCTCGTTACCCCAATGAAACGAGGAAAAATAGATTACGCACGGCTCGACGGAATAATCGAGTCGCAGATAAGCGGTGGAACGGCGGCGCTCGTTATAGGCGGCACGACGGGCGAGGCAGCAACGCTTTCAAATACCGAAAGATTTGAGCTTTACTCATATACCAAGAAAAAAATCAACGGCCGAGTCAAGTTGATTTTCGGCACTGGAACAAACGACACGGCTCTTGCGATAAAGCACGCAAAAACCGCGCGGAATATAGGCTGTGACGGCATACTCGTCGTGACGCCTTATTACAACAAGGGAACGCATCGGGGCGTTGTTGAGCATTACAAAAGAATTTCCGCGGTTTCGGATATTCCAATAATTTTATACAACGTGCCGTCGCGCACAGGTGTGAACCTTACCTTAAAGCAGCTTGAGGAGCTTGCAAAAGAAGAAAACGTCGTCGGAATTAAAGAGGCGTCGGATTCAGCCGACAGACTCACTGAGCTTTCCTCCTTCGGCGATGACCTTTATCTTTACGCTGGTAACGATTCGCAGATTTTTCTCACCCTTGCGCTTGGGGGCGCAGGGGTTATTTCCGTGGTTTCGAACATTTACCCTCAGAAAATCGCAGACATATGCAACCTTTATTTTGACGGCAAGACGGAAAAATCAAGAAAAGGTCAGCTTGAATTATTAGAATTCATAAAGCTGATTTTCAAGGAGACCAATCCTGCACCGATAAAATACGCGATGAGTCTTAAGGGCTTGTGTTCGCCTGAGGTACGGTTGCCGCTTTATAAGTCCGAAAAATCGACACGCATTGCCATCAAAGCCGAAATTGCAAGGCTTGACGAGCTTTTTTCAAAGGTGTAAGGGCGTTTTTTCGGTCCTAACAATTTGCAAGCCGCAATATTTTTGTTTTTACCCTTTACAATTGCAAACTTTTATGGTAAAATGTATTGAATAATAAAAAGGGTACGGTTAAAAACGATGATTGTTGCGCTTGAAGAAGCGAAAAGAAAGCTTATAGAGCTCCGCGACGTTGTGACGGAGCTTGGAAATCAGCTCAGAATTGAAGAGTCGCGTGAGCGCGCGGCTGACCTTGAACGCGAAACTATGGTTCAGGATTTCTGGAACGATGCGGAAAAATCCTCAAAGAAGCTTCAGGAAATAAAACAGTTAAAAACAAAGGTTGAAAGCTACGAGGAGCTTTCGGCAAAGCTTGAAGATGCTTATACGCTTTGCGAGATGGCTATTGAAGCGGGCGATGAGGATTCGGTTGAGGAGGTTGTCTCGGAAACCGAGTATATAGAAACCGAGGCAGAAAAGAAGAGAATCGAGGTTCTCCTTTCTGGACCTTACGACAAAAACAACGCAATAGTCTCCTTCCACCCCGGTGCCGGCGGAACAGAGGCACAGGACTGGGCTTCCATGCTTTACCGCCTTTATACGAGATGGGGCGAGAAGCACGGATTTAACGTCAAGCTCATAGACTGGCTTGACGGTGACGAGGCAGGAATAAAGTCGGCAACCATTATGATTGAGGGCATAAATGCTTACGGATATCTGAAGAGTGAGAACGGCGTTCACCGCCTTGTAAGAATATCTCCCTTTGACTCGTCGGGAAGACGGCACACCTCTTTTTCTTCGGTTGAGGTCATGCCCGAGTTTGAGGACGACGATTCAATAGTTATAAGAGACGAGGATATTGAGGTTACGGCGCACCGTTCAAGCGGCGCTGGCGGTCAGCACATAAATAAGACCGACTCGGCTATCCGTATCGTTCACAAGCCGACGGGTATCGTCGTTGGATGCCAGACCGAGAGAAGCCAGCTTCAGAATAAGGAAACGGCTATGAAAATGCTCAAATCCAAGCTCATGGAAATCAAAATGCGCGAGAAGCTTGAAAGAATTGAGGATATTCAGGGCAACAAGGCAAACATAGAATGGGGTAGCCAGATACGAAGCTACGTATTTATGCCCTACACTCTTGCAAAGGACACGAGAACCGGCTACGAGGACGGCAATATCGACGCGGTTATGGACGGCGAGATAGACGGATTTATAAACGCATATCTGAAGTATCTTTCAAAGGAAGAGGAAAACAAGGCGTGACGTGTCACTCCATAAGATAATAAGAAAACAGACTTGGGACCAGAATTCCAAGTCTGTTTTTTATTATCTTTATTTTTCTTCTGCGTATTTTTTGCGGTTTGCAACCTTGACGAAAAGGTTGCACGCCATAAGCAAAGCCACCGTGACGAGAGAAAATACAAAAACCATAACAAAGGATATTTTCCAGCTCTCGTCGGTTGTGTACGACGCGTTATCGAGAACGCGGGTTATCAGCTTCGGAGCAAATCCAGATGCAATGGACGCAACGGCATTTACCATCGTGGAATACACACCCGTGTCAATTTTTGAACGCATTCTCAGCGATGCAATAGAGAGAGTTACAGACCTGCCGCCGTTAACAAGCAGAATAAACAGAACAACGAGGATCAATGAGAGAATTGCACTTTTATCGAAAAGAAAGATAAGAGATAGCGACACAAGCATTGCCGCGCCGAAGAAAAAGCTACATACAGTTATAAAATTCTTTCGCATCTCACACATACGGACGCAAATGAACGGACCTATTACGGCTACGACGGGCGCAAAAATCGTGAGCAGCTTTGATTTTCCGTTTGAAAAGCCGCCAATTTCTTTAAGATAAACGTCAAGGTTATTGTTCACAGCAAAATAAAGAAGGGTAAAAAGAAAGCTTAAGAGAGTTGATAACGCATAAAAAAGTATTATCCTCTTTTTATTATCCAGATGAATAAAATCGTTTTCATCATCGTCCGACACGTCCTCTTCCGTTCCGTCGGAATGAACGACGTGATGCATTTCAATTTCCTTCGGGAATTTTTCCATATACGTGACGGATATAAAGTAGGTTGCGACCGCCGCCAGAAGAATCAGCGACATAAGTATAAAGGGCAATTTCCAGTTTTCACCGAATGCCGCCGCAACTCCGTAACCGACCGCACCCGATACGGCGGGTCCTGCTGACATTATCTGATTTGCTAAGGGAAGAAGCCTTAAAGGAAGATGCAGACTAAGCACCTTAAGCAGACATCCCCATATACCCGCCTGCAAGACTCCGTTTACTGCGTAGAGAACGTAGTGCTGAACAATATCGTCGGTGAAGGGCACCGCCCCGATAAGCAGAGCCGATATACCGAGCGTTGCGGTAAGAAACCATTTTATATTGATTTTCTTTACGAAAAAAATAAGGAATATCTGCATTGCGGCGTAGGTGTAAAAATAATATTCCATCGTCGTTGCAAGGTCGGTAAAGTTTCCGAAAATTCCAAGCTCGTAAAGCGTTGTTTTCTCGGATGAATAGATATTCTTCGCTCCCGTCAGAGATACATACAAAAATATCGTTGAAAATATAAGGAAGAAATAGGCAATCTTTCTTTTTCTCACATCTAAAGTTTCGGTCATGGCGGTCCTTTCTTTAAGCGTAAGGCTTGTTAGTTCAGTTCGGGGCAAGCTTAAGAATAATTTCGGAAAGCTTGTCCGCATCTATTTTCTTTTTATCGCCCTTTAGTGTCAAGGTAAGATTATCGGGCTTGAAAATTTCACACGCCGCCCGTCTTATATCCGCACTAGTCACCGATTCATAAGCTCTTTTCCTATCTTCGATAGAGTCATATCCAAGCTGCATTATATGATTATCGTATGCAAATGTAAAGTTAAGTTCGCGTGAATCATCAAAAAGCATAAACGCGTTATCAACGTAACCGCATTTCATAAGCGAGTCGGGCGACTGAAGATTTTGTTTGAAATCATTAAGTATATTAACCGTAATTTCAACAGCAGAGAGAATATCCTTCCCGCGAAGCTCGTACGTAAAGTAAAGCTGACCTATATTTCGGTATCGCTCTACCGCACCGCTAAGGTCGTAAAACAGACCTCTTGACTCGCTCAGTTCAATAAACAAGCGGGATGCGTAGCCTGAGAGAAGCATATCGTATATAAGGTCGGTTTCGGGTACGGTGACTTTTTTCATATCTATATCAAAGGTAAATCTGAGCATCGTATAATCGGCGTTCTTTATTGCGACCTCTCCACCGCGTTTAAAGTGTTTTTTCGACACGGGGGCGATGTTATCCGCAATTCTTTTTGCATTCGGAAGGTTGCATTTTTCGACTAGCAAAGAAAGATAGGCTATATCACTCTCAGTAAAGTTGCCCGTAACGTAGAAGAAGAGGTTTTCCTTACAGAATGCAGCGCGGCGATATTCCTCAAGCCGCTTTACCGTAATGGAATTAACACTCGACAGAGTTCCCGTTATTGGCCTTTCAAGCGAGGTTCCCGAGTGAATTATTCCGTTTGTAAAGGAGAGAAGCGAGTTTTTGTCATCCGACTCGCGTATTTCCGCCTTTACCCTTTTGCGCTCGGCTTCTATTTCATCTCTTTTAAGCTCAATCGGAGAGAAAAGCTTGGTTATTATCTCTGCGCCGAAAGAAAAATTCCCGCATGCCCCGCTGACGTAAAACTGCACCATTTCGGCATAGGTCGACGCGTTAAACTCTATTCCTCGGCGGTCAAGCTCGGAATACAGATTTCCGCCCATAATTTTATTGACGTTTCTTATCGAAACGTGCTCAAGAAAATGCGTTATCCCGCTGTCTCTTTCGGATTCGTACATTGCGCCCGCTTTCAAAAACAGAGAAATAAAAAAGCCGTGCGACGCGGGATTTCTATACCCGTATATACTTATTCCGTTTTTCGTAAGATAGCTTTTCTCCACGGCTTTCACCCCCCATTTTATGACGCTTTATAGTATAACACCAAAAAAAACGTAAGTCAATAGCATTTTCATCTATATTTTCTTGACAACAGACATTAAATACTGTATAATATTTTAGTATGACTGTGAGGTGAGGATATGCTCGACGAAAAATTCAAGAGCCGCATGAAAACTCTTCTCAAAGATGAGTATGAAGAATTTCTTTATGCGCTGGAAAACAAGGAAGCAGTTCGCGGACTTCGCGTTAATACTCTGAAAACCGAGCCTTCCTTTTTTTGCGGAAATAACGATTTCGACCTCACACCGCTTCCCTACTCTACCGACGGATTTATTCTTTCAGATTTTGACGGTGTCGGAAATTCTCCCGAGCATCACGCGGGAGTGATATATATTCAAGACCCCGGAGCTATGGCTACGGCAAACGCGCTCGATATCAAAGAGGGGTGGTCGGTGCTTGACTCATGTGCCTCTCCCGGCGGAAAATCCGGTCAGGCTGCGGCTAAAATCGGGGACTCAGGCTTTCTTTTCTCAAACGAGTACGTTCCGAAAAGAGCGAAAACGGTAGTTTCAAATTTTGAGCGGCTCGGAATCAAAAACGCGATAGTCACATCGCTTGACACGCGCGAGCTGTCAAAGCTTTATTCGGCATTTTTCGACCTAGTTATCGCAGACGTGCCCTGCTCAGGCGAGGGTATGTTCAGAAAATCCGATAACGCAGTTTTCGAATGGAGCGAGGAAAACGTCCGTATTTGCGCAAAAAGGCAAAGCGAGATACTGAAAAATCTCGCAAATCTCGTTGCAGACGGTGGATATCTGCTTTATTCGACCTGCACCTATTCGCTTGAAGAAAACGAAATGATAATTGATTCCTTTCTTTCGGAAAACGACGACTACGAGCTTATACCGGTCAAGAAAGAGCTTCGGCGCGCAACCTCAGACGGCATAGTATTTGAGGGAGCCGAGCACGAAACCCTTAAGCTTTGCCGCAGATTTTATCCGCACGAATCCGAAGGCGAGGGTCAGTTTATCGCGCTTATGCAAAGAAGGACTGACATAGAAAAATCAATTCTTTATAAAGACGCGGCAAAGCCCCTGTCAAAAGAGGAAAACGCTGCTATTCAAAAATTTTTCACAGATGCGCTTCGTTCAAAGCCCGCGGGCAGAATAGCTAAGGTCAGCGAAAACATAGTAATTATCTCACACGGATATCCTATACCCGAGCGGTCGGTTTTCTCTGCGGGAGTTCTAATCGGCAGAGTGGAAAAGGGACTTCTTTTTCCCTCTCACCAGTTCTTTTCGGCTTACGGAAGGCTGTTCAAAAGGCAGGAAAACATTAACAAAGACGATTTGAGAATAAAGAGTTATCTTCGCGGAGAGGAGATTGACGCGAAAACGGCGGACGGTGATGGGTGGTGCGCGGTTCTTTACGAGGGAGTCAGCCTTGGCGGCGGAAAAGCAAGCGGTGGCAGAATAAAAAATCATTATCCCAAAGGACTGAGAAATAAAAACTAAAAAGTTTATTAAATTTACAAGGAGAAATATAAAATGGCAGAAAAAATACTTGCTACGGTTGGCGGTCTTCAGGTTACAGAAAGCGAAGTAAATGAATTCATTGCAAGCCTCGGTCAGAGAGGACAGATGTATAATAATCCCGAGGGCAGACGGGCAATTTTGCAGCAGCTTATCGGAAACAAGCTTCTTCTTCTCGATGCTAAGAGAAATCTTTACGAAGCCGAGCCCGCTTTCAGAGAGCAGCTAAACAGACTTAAAGACAACCTTCTCACAAGCTACGCGGGCGAAAAGGCAATTTCGGGCGTAAACGTTACCGAAACCGAAGCAAAAGAATATTACGAGGGACACAAGGAAGAGTTTGTTACGGGTGAAACCGTAAATGCAAGTCACATTCTCGTTGACAGCGAGGAAAAGGCTAAGGCTATATACGAGGAGATAGCGTCGGGCAAAAAGACGTTTGAGGATGCGGCGGCGGAATACTCAAGCTGCCCGTCAAAGCAGAACGGCGGAAACCTCGGTGACTTTGGAAGAGGTCAAATGGTTCCCGAATTTGACAGCGCGGTTTTTGAAATGGAGGTCGGTGCTATTACCGAGACACCCGTAAAGACACAGTTCGGTTATCACCTCATCAAGCTCGTATCAAAATCCGAGTCAAAGGAAACTCCTTACGATGAAATTAAGGAAGAAATAAAAACTGCTCTTCTTAACGACAAGCGCCGCAAGGCTTACGAATCAAAAATCAACCAACTCAAGATTATGTATCCGGTTGATATGATGACTATCTGATGGACGGCACCGAGCTTCTCAAAAAAAGATTTATTGAGCTTGCAAACAAATCATATAATGCAGGCATCTACTTTTTTACAGATTTTCTCGGTCTTGCCGAGCAAGCGGTTTTCAATGAAGCGAAGACCGCCTTTCGCGGTATCCCCTACACCGTCTTCGGCGGAGCTTCGGGCGCGGAGCGAATCATGGTGCGCTTTGGCGACGAGGAGAGTTTTGGATATAGCGAGAATT
Organism: Oscillospiraceae bacterium; assembly: GCA_015064665.1. The sequence continues at coordinate 3,762 of SVRU01000080.1, read as the reverse complement.
TTCCTATCGTGTGCATAAAAGCCGAGCCCGTGTCACAAAAATTTGCGGACAAGCTCACTCACCGCGACTTTTTGGGCGCGCTTTTAAATCTCGGAATTGAACGCTCGACTCTTGGCGATATTCCGATACTTGATAACGTCGGATATATTTTTGCGAAAAGTGATATTGCTCCCTTCATCATGTCCGAGCTATCACGGGTCAAGCGCACCGATATGAAGCTTTCTCTTGTCGATAAGCTGCCTGAGGGCGAGCTATATAAAACCGAAAGACGAAAAATACAAGCAAACGGAGAGCGCGTTGACGCGATAGTTGCGAAGGTGTTCTGCCTATCGCGTGAGGAGGCACAGTCGCTCTTTTCAAAGAGGCTTGTCTATATTGACGGCAGGCTTTGCGAAAACACCTCTTATATTCCGAAAAGAAAGGAAAAAATCAGCGTGCGCGGGCACGGAAGAATGATCTACCTCGGATATGAAAGCACCTCAAAAAAGGGCAAGCTTAATATAGAGGTTGACCTGTACGTATGAGAAAAAGCACGTGACAATTGATTTTGGGGAGGCTTCCATTGATTAAATACGTTTTTTTGGATATCGACGACACGATATTCGACTTTAAAAAATCCGAAAAGGCGGCGCTTTCCGAGGCTCTTTCCGAGCTTGGAGTTGAGCCGACCGAAGAAACGATATCGCTTTACAGTGAAATAAACCGAGGGCAATGGGAGGCTCTTGAGCGCGGCGAGGTCACGCGAGAGGTCCTGCTCATAAGACGGTACGAGATTCTTTTTGAAAAGCTCGGACTTGAAATCGATGCAAGACGGGCGCAGAGGCTCTATGAAAGGAATCTGAGCCGCAGCTATTATTTTCTGCCGGGCGCCGTGGAGCTTTTAAATTCGCTTTACGGCAAATATGAAATTTATTTCGCATCAAACGGAACGGCAATAGTCCAGGACGGAAGAATCTCGCTTTCGGGAATAGACGAATTTGCAAGCGGAATATTTATTTCGGAAAGAATAGGCCACAATAAGCCGTCGCGCGAGTTTTTCGAGGGTTGCTTTGAAAAAATCGAGAATTTCAACAGAGACGAGGCTATAATCATCGGTGACAGTCTGACCTCGGATATTCTCGGCGGAATAAACGCGGGAATAAGAACCTGCCTTTATAATCCCAAGGAAAAACCGACGGGAAATATAAAGCCCGATTACGAGGTTACCTCTCTTGACGAGATACCTCGGCTTTTAGAAAGGATTTAATATGTACTACGGATACAACATCAGCGATTATACGGCGACTCTAGCAAAAGAAGCGGAGCTTGATTGCGCTGAGGTGTTCAGAAAAATTGAAGAAAACGCGCTTATCTGCTCGGCAAAGGTGCTTTCGGCATTTCAGGAGTGCCGTGTGTCCACTGCGGATTTTATTGAAATCACGGGATACGGCTACACCGACTCGGGAAGAGATAAGCTTGAAGAAATATATGCGAAGGTTTTCGGCGCGGAGGATGCCCTCGTGCGCCCTCAGCTAATGTCAGGAACACATGCTCTTGCGGTGACCCTCGGCGGTCTTTTGAAGCACGGAGATACCCTTCTCTATATTTCGGGCGAACCCTACGACACCCTAAAGAGCGTTATCGGTACGGCGGGTGACAGCAGAAATTCGCTTATTAAGTGCGGTATAAAATACGAGGAAATTGACCTTATCGGAAATGAATTCGATATTGAAGCAATAAAGAAGAGAGTCGCTAAAGGTGATATTAAGGTTGCGGCAATCCAGAGAAGCCGCGGATATTCTCAAAGAAAAAGCCTTACAATCGATAAAATTGCCGAGGCTATCAAGGCGGTAAAGGAAGCTTCTCCCGATACCGTGGTAATGGTAGACAACTGCTACGGCGAATTCACCGAGGACCGTGAGCCGACCGACGTCGGAGCAGACGTTTTCGTTGGCTCGATGATGAAAAATCTCGGTGCAGGCTTTGCCGTTTCGGGAGGATACTGTGTCGGACGCAGTGAGGTTATTGAGGATATAGCCGAAAGACTGACCGCTCCATGTGTCGGAAAGAGCCTCGGCGCAAACTTTAATCAGCTCGCATCCTTTTACAAAGGATTTTTCATGGCACCCGCGTCGGTTGCGTCAACTCTTAAATCAATGGTTTTTGCGGCAAGACTGCTCGAGCTTGCGGGATTTTCCGACGTTTCGCCGAAATACGACGAGAAGCGCACCGATATTGTTCAGACTATGGATTTACACTCGGCTGACAAGCTGATAAAATTCTGCAAGGGCATTCAGATGGGCTCACCCGTTGAATCCTATTGTATTCCCGAGCCGGGAGATATGCCGGGATATCCGCACCCCGAGATAATGGCTGCGGGAACCTTCGTTACTGGCGCTACGAACGAGCTTTCCTGTGACGGACCGCTTTGTGAGCCGTACACGGCTTATATGCAAGGCGGACTTACGTACGAATATGGCAAGCTCGGCGTTATGCGCGCGCTTGACGAAATGCTTGATTTACATAAGGACGAGTACGGCTTATGAGCACCTGCTATATCGTTGGTGCGGGTGAGTTTTACGGCGACTTCACCCCATATCCCGACGACCTTGTTATAGCCGCTGACGGAGGATACCGCGAGCTTTGCAAAAGAGGCATACGGTGCGATCTGCTCATTGGAGATATGGACTCGATAGAGGATTTGCCCGATGATGTTGAAACGATAAAATTTCCAGTCGAAAAGGACGAGACCGACACGCATCTTGCATACCTTGAGGGGCAGAGACGCGGCTGTTCTCATTTTGAGATATACGGCGGCACTGGCGGAAGAGCCGATCACACTTTTGCAAACTATTGTTTGCTTTCGCACATAAGAGCGGACGGTGCTACGGCCGTGCTGCACGGTAAAGACAGTATTGCCTACATTATAAGAAATGAGTCGACACGGGTGCTGGGCATGCCCGGAAAGCATATATCCGTATTTGCCTTTGGCGGCGAAGCAAGGGGCGTTTTCATCAAGGGACTTTGCTATGAGCTTTCAGACGGTGTTCTTACGCCGAATTTTCCACTCGGAGTGTCAAACGGCTTTGCCGCCTCGGAGGGCGAAATTTCGGTTTCGAACGGCACCTTGCTGATAATAGCCGAAATTTAAAAAACCTATTGACAAGCACGTCCGACTGTGCTATAATCTAGCCGAACCAAACAGAATATACATCAGGGGTGCCATGCGCTGAGATGACGAAAGTCAAACCCTTTAACCTGATACGGATAATGCCGTCGTAGGAAGATAAGTTTACAGTAGTAATCTACCGCACGGATGATATGTCCTGTGCGGTATTTTTTATTACGGAGGTCTTTTCATGGACTCAACAAAAAGGACACGCGCTCTTGTTGAGAGCGCAATGATGATCGCTTTGGCTACGGTTCTCAGCATTTTTAAAATCATCGAGATGCCGTACGGAGGCTCGGTAACAATCGCATCAATGCTGCCTATGGTAATTCTCGCTTACAGACACGGGCTCGGCTGGGGCATCGGCGCGGGCGCGGTTTACGCGGTGCTTCAACAGCTTCTCGGACTTAACACACTGTCCTACGTTACCGGCTGGCAGTCGGTTGTTGCCGTTATTATGCTCGATTACATAGTTGCATTTACGGTAGTCGGTCTTGGCGGAATTTTTAAAAAAATTTCAAAATCTCAGAGAGCAGCGCTTGCATACGGCTCGCTTCTTGTTTCCCTGCTCCGCTACGCCTGCCACGTTATATCGGGTGCTACGGTATGGCAGG
>SVRU01000079.1 GCA_015064665.1 Oscillospiraceae bacterium | reverse complement strand
GGGATCAGGGTTGGGCTCGGGATCAGGGTTGGGCTCGGGATCAGGGTTGGGCTCGGGATCAGGGTTGGGCTCGGGATCAGGGTTGGGCTCGGGATCAGGGTCTGGGACAGTATCCGCTATATAGATTTTTTCCTCGCTAAAATCACTATCCAAATAATTTACACCGTCCGCAAGAGCTTTTACCGATATCCTCATACCACAAGAAAGCTGAATTTCGTTATTCGACGTCAATGACTCCCAAGTGCCGTTAATAATATATAGATACCCCGTTGCGCCTTCAATGAACTTCCATGAAGCAATTCCGCCATTAGATATGTATACCTCGGGCGTTTCTAGCTTTATCGGCTCTTTTTCAGCTTTTACAACGTAAATAACCAAGTCTGAGTAATCACTGTCAAGATAACATTGCCCATCACCCACCGCCATAACGGAAACGCTTTGCCCTGCAAGAATCTGAATGGAGGTGATTTCTGTAAAAAGCTCCGCGTTTCCATCAACTTTATATGAATATCCGACGGCGCCGTTTACGGAATCCCAGCTTACGATTCCATTTTCATCAATTCTTAATATCGGTCTTTCCAATTTCTTAACGGCGGGAGCGGAATAACATACGGTATTGCTCCATTTGCTCGTGGAAAATTTATCACCGTCACCAATTGCTCTGACCATCAAGGAATCCTTGTCAAGCAGGGTTATTTCAAAAACCGTATTTTCAACAACTTTTGCCTCGCCGTTAATTACTATCTCAAAGGATGCCGCATCGGGATTTGGATCCCAAACAGCAATGTTTCCGTTAAGAACCACCTGCGGTGCCGCCAACTCCCTCAGCTCTTTATTTTGTGTTGCTTCATCACCGAACAACTTAAAAATAACGATCACCGACGCCAATGCAACAAAGGCAAAAAGAGAAGTAAAGACGAGAATTTGTTTTTTATTTAATCGGAATTTCAATCTCATATCTTTGTCCCTTAGTTTCTAAAAGATACATATTTTATAGTATATCACAGTTTGGTACTTATTTCAAGTTTTATATCCTATCCTGTTGAAAGAGCGCGAAAAATGTGATAGAATAATTATATAAAGATTTAAAGACGGAATTATTATGGAAAAAATAAGCTTTAATGCAGAAAATCTGTCTGCTAAGATTAAAATGTCTGACTATCTGAAAAAAATAGGATTTTCAACCTCGCTTATCACGAAGGTGAAATTTGGCGGTGTTAGTCTAAACGGCAACACCGTCACGATGCGTGCGCTCGTAGAGAACGGTGACGTAATAACCGTCAGATTTCCCGATGAAGAAAGCGAGCATATTGAACCGATAAGCATTCCCCTTGATATTTTGTTTGAAGACGACCATATACTTATAGTTAACAAACCGAAAAACATGCCGACACACCCGTCTCGAGGCAATAGTCTTCCAACGCTTGCAAATGCAGTCTGCGCCTATCTAGGACAGCCGTTTGTTTTCAGGTCTATAAATCGGCTCGATAGAGGAACCGGCGGAATCGTTATAATTGCAAAGAACCCGTATGCCGCGGCAAAGCTCGGACGCGCCATGAAGGAAAGACGAATATACAAAAAATATAAAGCTCTCATTTGTGGAATTCCAAATAAAAAATCGGGCAGAATTGATGCACCTATAGTAAGAAAGGAAGAAGGAAATATCCTGCGAGTCGTGAGAGACGACGGCAAAGCCGCGATAACCGATTATGAAGTTATATCGGTGACCGAAGACGGCAACTCGATTTGCGAGGTGACTTTACACACCGGTCGAACCCATCAGATCAGAGTGCACATGGCGCATATCGGTCATCCTCTGGTAGGAGATTTTTTATACGGCACAAGAGACGACAACGGCTATTCTCTTACATGCTTTGAAATTACGCTGCCGCATCCTTTAACCGACCGATATTTTACAGTCATAGCAAATGCGGAAATCGACTTAGGAAAGAATGAATAATACATATTAATATTTTACGAGGGTAGCTCATTTTAAACTTGAGCTACCCTCGTGTCGATTTTAAATGCCGAATTACAGCATTGTTTTAAAAATTACGTTTTCCGCGTTTTCTTGCTACCGCAAAAATCGAAACGAAAGCTCCGCACGCGGCAACGAATACCAAAGATATGATTACGATTGTAACGGTATGATTTTCTTCTTTATTTTCCGTATCGCCACTGTCTTTTGACAAATCGGATTCAAGCTTTGGAATTTTTTCGGTATAACTGAATCCGCAATCCCAACAAAAGCAAACAGCAATTCCCTCCTCTTGTTCGGTAGAAGGCTTTGTCACGCTCCTACTGATTGAATGCGACAGAAAGTTTGCCCTTGCGCCACACAAGCATTCAACCCAATGAGAAAGCTCATCATAATTAAACGTCTCACCAAAGCTATGGTTATCAGGGTTGACGTCCGTGTAGATTTCACCGCACTCCTTACACACGGCGCCCGAAAGACAGTTTGCCTCGCCGCCGCTATGCTCAAGCTTTGGAATTTTGATATCGTCAAGCTTATTCTTTTCCTCATCGAAGCACTCAAAGCACATTGAACACTCGTAATGGGCAAGGAGACCGCCGTTAAAGCAATCCGGCGGAATATAAGCTAATAATTCGCCAAAATCATGTCCGACCGTAAGGCGCAACGATTCTTCGGTCGCGGGTTTTCCGTTTAAATCAAAAAGCTGATTGCAGCTTAGGCACTCGTAGTGCTCTGCCATTCCGAATTCATAACAAAAAGCTTCTTTTTCGGGTATCAGAGAGGAAAGCTTGTGCTCAAGCGGCGGGATATATTCCGTCAAACAAATCTGACATTTTCCGCCCTCGGTACACGAAGCCGCACCGCCTGCATGGTTAACGCACTCATATCCGCACTCAAGGCAGACACCGCTGGCGAATTCGCATATCGAATAAAACCGCGAAGGATAATTCTCGTAAACGTAAAAGTACGCCGTTGATTTTAAATGCGCATAAATATCAGTCGTGAAAGGAATAATTTCCACGTCGGCTCTCAAAGTTAGATTTCTTTCTCTAATTATAACTTTCGCAAGATTTGAACAACCCGAAAAGCTATATTCTGACAGATTCTTTACGCCTTCATTTACATCAACCGATACGATTCCTTCGGAATATTCTTTCCACGGAATTTCTTCGGGAGAGTTAAATTTTCGCATCATGCCATCGCCGGAAATTACAAGATTATATTTTCCGTCCATCTCATAGATTTCAGCTGTAACCGTGCTTTCTTCATTCTGAGAAATATCCCAACTCATCTTCGGTTCGCTTTCGTCCGAGATCGCCATTGATGACAGTTTCAAAGAAAATACGATACACAAAACGGCAACGCACAAAAGCGCAAAAACAAAGTTTTTTTGCTTTAGGAGACTACTACGCTTTTTTGTATATATCATCGAACTGTTTAATACAAGAAGCAAAATCTTCTATCGCACCGTTAACAACGTTCGGGTCGGTCATATCGATACCTGCAACAAGCAAGCTTTCAAGAGGAGATTTTGAATCTCCGCATTTAAGAAAATCAATATACTTACCGATATATGATTCACCCTCGTTTTCGATGCGTTTGACGATAGCGGTTGCCGCGGAAATACAAGTAGAGTATTTGTAAACGTAGAAGCAATTGTAAAAATGCGGAACACGCATCCACTCGTACGCTATCTGCTTGTCGCATACAACGTTCGGACCGAAATAACGTCGCACGAGCTTATAGTATTTTTTATTTATAAGGTCAGCCGTAAGAGGTTCACCCTTTTCGCAAAGAGCGTGCATATCTCTTTCAAATTCGGCAAACATAGTCTGTCTGTAAAGCGTTCCCTTATAGGTTTCCATAAGGTTGTTAAGTATATACAGACGCTCGTCGTCGCTCTTGCACTCACGCAGCTTTCTGTGCGCCAGAAGAAGCTCGTTAACGGTAGATGCAACCTCGGCAACGAATATTCTGTATCCCGAATTGTGAGGCTCGTTATAATGCGTCGAGAACCAGGTATGCATAGAATGACCTGCTTCGTGCGCCAAGGTGGATACGTTATCGTAGGTTCCGTTGTAGTTTAACAAAATATACGGTTCGGTTCCGGGGCAACCAGAGCTGAAAGCTCCGCCGCGCTTTCCTTTCGTGGGATAAACGTCAACCCATCCCCTCTCGGTAAGTCCGGCTTTAAGATTTTCATAATACTCCGAGCCGAATATTTCAGCCGTCTTCAATACCTCAACAACAGCTTCATCATATTCGTAACGGCGGTCAAGAGAGCCGATAAGCGGTGCATAAAGATCATACATATGAAGCTTATCGACACCGAGAACCCGACGCTTAAGCTCGTAATATTCGTAGAGAACATCAAGTCCCTTGTGAACTGAATTTATAAGATTATTGTATATTTCGGGAGTAACCTCGTCTCCAAAGGTAGAGGCGGTAATAGAATCCTTGAATCCTTTAATCTTAGCGAGCGTGCAAGCCTCTTTTACTCTGCCGTTATACATAGTTGCATAGGTATTGCCAAACTGCTCGTAGGTCTTGTAAATGGTTCTGAACGCCGCCTGTCTTACACGGCGGTCGGAGCTCATGAGGTGTGTAACGTAGGTCGGGTCGGTAAGCTCAACGCTTTTTCCCTCTTCGTTCTTGATTTTTCCGTATCTGATATCCGAATTTGAGAAAATTGAACGAATGTTGCTATGGCTGCCAAGACAATCCTGTATTTTGGACAAAAGCTTCTCACACTCGTCTGTAAGAGTGTACGGCTTTTCTCTGAGAATTTTATCAACCCTTCTGCGATACTTTGAAAGCTCGGGGCATTCGGTAAACCAACCGTCTATAACCGATGCGTCAAGCTTCAATATATAAGGAGTGAAAAACCACGACACCTCTCCCGCCGCAACGGCAAGACTTTGCACCTTAGCAGCAAGCGCTTGATAATTATTGTTTGATGTATCAACAGAAAAATTTAAAGAAGCATATTGCCAAAGGCGATCTATTACCTCTTCTATTTTCGCCATATCTTCAAACGCTGCGAAAAATCCTCGCGCGCTTTTGCACATAGTCTTCTCGTGAGAAGCAAATCCCTTGACAAGCTTTTCTGTATTTGCATACTCTTTTAAAAATGCGGAATCATCAGCATAAATCACACTGAGATCCCATTTATATTTTGCATCTATTTCATTTCTTTCAAGCATAATAGCCTCCAAAATATTATTTATAGCTAAATAACCTTTTATTTAATAGGGGTTGTCTCAAACCAAGAATTTGTGACAACCCCTTTCATTTTTTACTCGTAAAGAGGATATTTCTTGCAAAGAGCTGCAACGCGAGCTCTTACCTCATCCTGCTTTTCATCAAAGTTTTTAAGTGTCATTCCTATAAGCTTTGCAACCTCAACAAAATCCTCTTCTTTAAATCCGCGAGAGGTTGTTGCCGCAGTACCGATTCTGATACCGCTGGTTACGAACGGCTTCTGTGTGTCAAATGGTATGGAATTCTTGTTGACCGTAATTCCAACCTCGTCAAGAAGATGCTCCGCTTCCTTGCCCGTATCAACCTTCATACCCGTAAGGTCAACGAGCATAAGGTGGTTATCTGTTCCACCCGAAACGAGCTTAAAGCCTTCTTCAAGAAGTCCTTTTGCAAGAACTGCCGTATTTTTCACTATCTGTTCTGCATATTCCTTGAATTCGGGTTTGAGAGCTTCACCGAAGCAAACAGCCTTTGCGGCAATCGTATGCATAAGCGGACCGCCCTGGATACCGGGGAATATCGCCTTATTTATAAGCTTCGCAATTTCCTCATCGTTCGTAAGAATAAGACCGCCTCTCGGGCCGCGAAGAGTCTTGTGAGTCGTAGTAGTGGTTACGTCCGCATAAGGAACGGGCGAGGGATGCGCGCCTGCGGCAACAAGACCCGCGATATGCGCCATATCGACCATGAGATACGCACCGACTTCCTTTGCTATATCGGAAAATTTCTTAAAATCAATAATTCTGGGATATGCGGAAGCTCCTGCGAGAATAAGCTTAGGTTTGCACTCAAGCGCAAGTCTTCTTACCTCTTCATAATCAATAGTTCCCGTTTTTTCACATACGCCGTAAGGAACAATCTTCCAATACTTGCCGGACATATTTACGGGCGAACCGTGGCTGAGATGTCCGCCGTGAGCAAGGTTCATTGAAAGAACCGTATCACCGGGATTAAGCAGTGCAAAAAACACCGCCATATTTGCTTGAGCGCCGGAATGCGCCTGAACGTTTGCATAACCTGCACCGAAAAGCTTCTTTGCCCTTTCAATTGCAATAGTTTCAACGACGTCAACGTATTCGCATCCGCCATAATAACGCTTTGAGGGATATCCTTCGGCATATTTATTTGTAAGGGTTGATCCGTTTGCCTCCATAACGGTTTCCGAAACAAAGTTTTCAGAAGCAATAAGTTCAATCTTATTTCTTTGTCTGCCGGTTTCATCCATTACGGCCGCAAACACTTCGGGATCGTTCTGCTCTAACAGCTTGTATTCTCTCATTTTGTTCTCCATTCCTTCGTTTTAAACGATTTTTTTAATTATAATTATTATACATTATTTTATGGCTGTTTTCAAGTGCTTTTTGTTAAAATGGGAAATTTAAACAAAAAAAGCAAGAAATATCCTTAACTCTATTGACAAAGCGATTTGAATGTTATATAATATTTGCGTGAAAAACAGATTCGTTTGCACCTCTAGCTCATTTGTAGCAAGTTAAAAACAGTTGATAACTGTTTTTGCGCAGCGAAACCGCCCAAGTAAAGATTAAAAAAAAGAAAATGCCTTTATGCGCATACCGCTTGCGGTATATTGCTTAATTTTGCGTATACGTATCGCAAAATAGCAAACTATGCGACGGTGGAGAGACGTGCAACTGACTCGCAGTTCTTAATTTAATATGCACCTCTAGCTCAGTTGGTAGAGCAACTGACTCTTAATCAGTGGGTCCAGGGTTCGAGTCCCTGGAGGTGCACCAAGGTTTAACCGTCCGTCAAGACGGTTTTTCTTTTTTCCTGCAAATCTTTCATTATCAAATAAATGGTTCGAGCTCCGGTCGAATAGTCGTTGCGCGTCGTTCGTTGACTCTCTCCTTCAACTCCTTTCTTTGCGGACTTCCCTTCATTAAAAGGCTTATAAGCCTTTTAATTTTGCTCACCCGTGGAGGTGCACCAAGGTTTAACCGTCCGTCAAAGCGGTTTTTCTTTTTCCTTTTTTATTTATAATCGCTTGAATTATTCCTTAACATCTGCTATAATAGACGAGTAAAAGAAATGTGAGGTTTTTCCTATGAAAATCAACGAAAAACAAATTAAATTATTGGAATCCCTTTACGCTTCAAGACGCGCCTATCACGGTGAGCTTCACGATCACTCCGCATCAGGCGGAACGAGTGATGGAATGAGAACACTTGAGCATTGGCGTGGCGCAATGGAAGCGTATAAAATGGATTTTGCAGCTATTCTTGATCATAAACAGATAAGACATATGTACAGCCCCATATGGTCAGACGGACTTTTTATCGGAGGAACCGAGCCCGGAACGGTAATCGTTGATGCAAACGCCGAGGTCAACAAAATGCATTACAATATGATTTTTGAAAATGCCGAGCCTCTTATGGAGCTTTTGGACGAATTCCCCGAATTTGAATTTACAGGCGGACCTGAGGGACATTTTGAATATCCGACGTTTACAAGAGAACGCTTTGGCGATCTGATAGACGCGGTAGTTAAGCACGGCGGTTTTTTCGTTCACCCACATCCCAAGCAGCTTATGAAGAGCAACGACCCTCTTCAGTACTGTTTCCGCGACGGAATGGGAATTGAGGTTGTTTACGAATCGCTTAACGATGACAGAACGAAGGCGAATTACGCGCTCTGGTGCGACCTTCTTGCTCTTGGCAAAAAAGTTTACGCAACAGCCGGCTGCGATAAGCACGAATGCTGTCAGGACACGGCGCTAACAACGATTTATGCCGAAGAAAAAAAGAATGCGAGCTACATAAAGCGGCTTCGCGAGGGCGATTTCGTTTGCGGTCCGGTAGGAATCAAGATGTGCATAGGCGATACGAGAATGGGCGGAAGCTGCAGCTTTGACGGTCAGAAACTCATAGTCGGTATTGCGGACTTTCACAGAAGCGTTTATATACCCGAACACAAATACAGACTCGATATCATAAGCGACGCGGGTATTGTCAAATCATTTAAATTCAACTGTGACAAGCCCACGTATGCCGTATTCAACACGAAAAACACGGCAAAATTTTATAGAGTTGAGATTGTAGACCTGAATAAAAACTACCGAATTGCAATAGGAAATCCCATTTGGAATAAGGAACGGTAAAAATGAACAGAATAGAACACAGAGAAGAAAAATGGATATTCCCTTTCGTTGAATATTCGCCCAAAAACAAAAGAGATAACATGGCGGTAATAATTCAACTGCACGGTGCGGGAGAGCGCGGTGACGGAAATGAAGACCTCGTGCTTGTTGATAAGCACGGATTTTCAAACGTAATGCACGAGGAAGAATACGACTGCATATTCATTATGCCGCAATGCCCCAAGGGACAGTTTTGGGCAGGACGCGTTGAGTCGGTAGTAAAATTTATTGAACAGATAATAGAGGAATACAACGCCGACAAAACGAGAATTACCCTTACAGGCTTAAGCATGGGCGGATTTGGAACTTGGTTTGTAGCCATGGCGCGCCCCGACCTTTTTGCCGCTATTGCGCCCGCATGCGGCGGCGGAATGGCATGGAATGCATCAGTACTCGATATGCCGGTTTGGGCATTCCACGGTGATCAAGACCCAATCGTAACCCCAATGCATTCTGCAGAAATGGTAAACAAGCTTCAAAAGCTTGGTAAAAACGTCAGATATACGGTATTTGAAGGTGTCGGACATTCTCTTCAGACTCTTACTTTTACAAAGGAACTTGTGCATTGGCTTCTTGAGCAAAGAAGAAGCTAGGTCATTTATGTAAATTTTACCAAAAAAAATTAACATAAAATACAAATTTTTTCTGAAATATCGCTTTACATTTCACCTTTTATCTGTTATAATAATATGGTGATTAAAATCCAGCGCGTCATTTTGGCGTTTGCGAACAAATAAGGAGAGATTCTATTATGAGTCGTATGGTAGGTACTGTTTCACGCGGTGTACGTGCACCGATTATAAGAAATGGCGATAATCTTGTTGAAATAGTTACAAATTCCGTGCTTGAGGCGGCAAAAGACGATAATTTTGCTATTCGCGACCGCGATATAGTTGCTATGACAGAGGCTATTGTAGCTCGCGCTCAGGGAAACTACGTATCTGTTGATGATATTGCAAAGGATGTGCGCGCAAAGCTTGGCGGCGAGACTGTCGGAGTTATTCTTCCGATTCTGAGCCGTAACCGTTTTGCAATCTGCCTTCGCGGAATTGCAAAGGGTTCAAAGAAAATCGTTCTTATGCTCTCCTACCCGTCCGATGAGGTCGGAAACCATCTTGTAAGCCTTGACGCTCTTGACGAAAAAGGCGTTAACCCATACAGCGACGTGCTTACACTTGAAAAATACCGCGAGCTTTTCGGATATGAGAAGCATCGCTTTACGGGCGTTGACTACGTTGAATACTACGAAAGACTTATCAAGGAATCGGGTGCCGAGGCTGAAATTATATTTGCAAACGACCCGAGAGCCGTCCTTTCGTATACCAAAAACGTAATTAACTGTGATATTCACACAAGAGTCCGCACGAAAAGACTTCTTCGTGCAGCAGGAGCAGAGCGAGTATTCGGTCTTGACGACATTATGACCGAATCTGTTGACGGAAGCGGATTTAATGCCGATTACGGTCTTCTCGGCTCCAACAAGGCTACCGAGGACCAGGTAAAGCTCTTCCCTCGCGATTGCCAACCGCTTGTTGATGCTATACAGAAAAAGCTTTTTGAAGCTACCGGCAAAAACGTAGAGGTCATGGTTTACGGTGACGGTGCATTTAAGGATCCCATCGGAAAGATTTGGGAGCTTGCCGACCCGGTCGTTTCTCCCGCTTACACTGCAGGTCTTGAGGGCACCCCCAACGAGCTTAAGCTCAAATATCTCGCAGACAACGATTTTGCCAACCTTTCGGGTGACGAGCTCAAGGAGGCAATCAAGGCAAAGATTCACGAAAAGGACGGCGACCTTGTTGGTCAGATGATTTCAGAGGGTACTACCCCGAGAAGACTTACCGACCTTATCGGCTCACTCTGTGACCTTACATCAGGCTCGGGTGACAAGGGTACTCCGATAGTTTATATCCAGGGTTATTTCGATAACTATACAGCAGAATAATATACTATTATAAAAAGCTTTCCCGATTTTTCAAGGAAAGCTTTTTTAATTTTTAACTGTAGTTTTGAAACTTAAAGGTAGCAGTTTTGGTTTGGCTTAAGTGATTTGTTCCGTAGAAAAACTCGCCGTCGCCCTCGCCGTATATGAATCTTGTGTTGCCGAAAAAGCCGCCCATAGTATCGGGTGTGCCGACATATCTGTGCCAACCTCCGTCACTTATTCCTTTGCCGTATGTATTCGGTATTATGAAAGTGTATCCGCCGGTATCAACTCCGTCGTTGTTGGTTATTTTTATGTATTTCGGAGGTTTTATAATATTCAGATTTTCCTTACAAGTCGGGTGTGTTGCGCCGCGGTTTGTATCGTAGCCCTCCTTGTATCCATACCACGTTGTAGGGTCGTTATATGAAAGACTTGTATTCCCTGCTACTCCGTTTCCGTCAATATCAATAAGGTCTTTTTCGTCAATTTTTCCGTCAAGATTAACGTCGTAAAGCGGCTCGTCAATAAATCCGTCACCGTCAGAATCCTTATAGTCAAATATTGCCCTTACTCCCGAATCTCCCGCAAGATGCATTTTTTCAGCGGTTTCAAGATAGTTGAAAAGGTATATTTCGTATCCCGATTCAACGGGTGCTTGGTTTTTTATACTGTACACGTCAAGATTATCGACATCAAGGCTCGGGAATGCACAGGTATAACCGAAATACCAGTTTGCATACTTGTGATGAACGAGATAAAAAATCGGCTCTGCGTCTGTTATATCGTATAGATACGCGTCGGTATTGCGAATCGTTACGTCGCCGTCCCAATAATATCCGTAGTCCGAGCGAAGATAAACAAGCGGAATGTCATCATTATACTGATACCAATTAGTGTCTTCTATTATCATATCGCCCATGCCAGTGATAGAAAGACAGTTTACGTCGCAACCGATAATTTTTCCGTTGTAAAGACCTGCGTGTGCGTCAAATCGAGATATGCGGGAATTTATGTATTCCATGTTTTTGCAATAATTGGTGCCGCCAACGCCCCAATGAAGCTTTAGTGTGACTCCGTCGACCTCCACGTTGCTAAGGCTTGTGTATGCTCCGTCCTCGTATTCCGCAACGGGTGTTATTACACCGCCGTCAATTCTTACCCAGAAATTAGGCTGAGTGCAGTTTTCGAGAACAATTTTGTTGACGCAGAGTCCGCCGAAATTATAAGAGCTATGATTTCCGTATGCCTGCCTTCCGGGTATTACGCAGTTTTTAAAGGTAACACGATTTGCGTAGGATGCTCTGAACATACCGTTTGCGGCTGCGCTCTCGTATCCTGCGGCACGCTCGGTAAGCGTGTATCCGCCGACAACCGAATGAACAATATTTTCAACCGTGGTATATGAACGTGTAACGCTGATTCCTCTTTGCTTATACGTTGATATATAATCACCGTTTGCCATATGGTTTATTCTCGCATCAATAGTTTCAATTGATGCATTTTTAACCGATATCGCGGTGGTTGGGTCAAGCTTATATACATCTATATAATTTATGTTCGTGTAATCAAACATAACGGGAGTTTCTTCGCTGATATTACCTTCTCCGTCTATTATTATGACTTCGTGCATTGCTTCGCCCGAATGCTGACTGTACGTACCTTTACGTCTGAATACGCAATGGTTTTGATTGTACGGAATAATCATCAGCGAACCGCTCCAACCGTCAATCTTGAAGTCTATATTTTTTGATGCGGGATTGAGTCCCGACGTAACGATAGAATCAATAACATCTCTCTCCCTGCAGGTAATTTTTTCATGCTCTTCGTTGGGAAGAACGTTAAAAATATGCTTTGATGAAAGGTCGTAGTTGAGACCGCCCTTATACGAAGCAATATTGCTGTCATCAATTATAATTTTCGCGCCTTGCCAATCGGTATTGGTGCGAATTGGTATTGATACAACTTTTTCTATATAGTTCACGGCTACTCTCGTATTGCATATATAATAAATTGCGCCGGGAGTACCCTTTACCGTCTGACCGCTTATATTGGCGAATACGTGAGTATTATACATAGCTTCAAAGTCGTCGGTCTTGCCATCGCCCTTCGCGCCGAAGTCCTCGTAGTAAACTACGCTTATATCCTGCTTGAAAACCTCAC
>SVRU01000078.1 GCA_015064665.1 Oscillospiraceae bacterium | reverse complement strand
ACTCGGTGCAGTTGATGAAATATTCGAATCTTTCGGTGAAGAGGGGATTTTCGGGCTTCTTCTTTGCGAGAGGGCTGTTCTCAACGGGATAGTCGTAAATAAACGTCGGCTGAATGAGCTTGTCCTCAACGAAAGCGTCAAAGAATTCTACGAGAACCGTACCCCGTGTTGCATTTTCGGGGATTTCAACGTGGTGCGCCTTTGCAGCTGCTCTTGCGTCCTCGTCGGTTTTCCAATCGTTGTAGTCAACTCCGGAATACTTCTTAACGGCTTCAACCATCGTAAGACGCTCCCATTTTCCAAGGTCGATCTCAATGCCCTGATAGGTTATCTTGGTCGAACCGCAAACCTCGGTTGCGAGCATCTTGTAAAGCTCTTCAACAAGGTCCATCATTCCGTAATAGTCGGTGTATGCCTGGTAAAGCTCGATTGAGGTGAATTCGGGGTTGTGCTTTTGGTCCATACCCTCGTTTCTGAATATTCTTCCTACCTCGTAAACCTTGTTCATGCCGCCGACGATAAGTCTTTTGAGGTAAAGCTCGGTTTCGATACGAAGATACATATCCATATCAAGAGTGTTGTGGTGAGTTACGAAGGGACGCGCGGATGCTCCGATTTCAAGAGGAACGAGTATAGGCGTGT
Source organism: Oscillospiraceae bacterium (assembly GCA_015064665.1). The sequence goes on along the minus strand of SVRU01000078.1, from coordinate 12,262 downwards.
CAACTTCAAGAAATCCCTTGCCGTCAAGATATCCTCTGATGAGGGAGAGTATCTTTGAACGCTTGATAAAGGTGTCCTTAACCTCGGGATTTGCGATAAGGTCAACGTATCTCTGTCTGTATCTCTGCTCAAGGTTGGTAAGACCGTGGAACTTTTCGGGGAGGGGAAGAAGGGATTTTGAAAGAAGGGTAGCGCTCTTTGCGTGAACAGAAATTTCACCCGTGCGCGTGCGGAATAGAATTCCTTCAACGCCGATGATATCACCGATATCCCACTTCTTAAACGCCGCGTAATCCTCATCGCCGAGGTCATCGCGGGAAACGTAGAGCTGAATTTTGCCTTCGCCGTCAAGAAGGTGCGCAAAAGAAGCCTTGCCCATTACTCTGCGGCTGGTCATTCTTCCTGCGATTTTTACGTAAAGCTCCTCGCCCGATGCCGTGAGAGCCTCTTCCTTTTCAGTAAATTCCTTTATAGCCGACGCGCTCTCGTGAGTAACGTCGTACTTCGTTATTTCATAGGGATTCTTGCCTGCTTCGACAAGAGCCGCAAGTTTTTCGCGGCGAACGACAAGCTCGCTCGTCTGATTCTGCTGATTCTGATTGTTTTCGTTAGCCATTTGCCGATTCTCCTTGTAGAATTAAATTATTCCTTTGCTCTTGCGACCGATTTAACCTCAAGAACCTGCTCTCTTGCGCCGGTAACGGTCACCGTGTCGCCGGCTTTTGCTCCGAGAAGGGACAAACCGATAGGAGAGGAGTCCGAAATTTTGCCGTTTAAGGGGTCGGTTTCGTAAGAGCCTACTATATGATAGGTAACCTCAATATTGCGGGTCTTGTTGAAAACCTTAACTATTGAGCCAACACTTATTTTGGATTCGTCTATCTGGGATTCATCGACTATTTTTGCGTGAGCGATCATTTCGCGAAGCTCTGCTATACGAGCGTGAATTTTGCCCTGCTCAGCCTTTGCCTCATCGTATTCGCTGTTTTCCGAAAGGTCGCCGAATGAACGGGCCGTGGAAATTTCTTTTTTGTTTTCCTCGACCTTGACCGTTTCAAGATAATCGAGCTCGTCCTGAAGGGCCTTAAAGCCTTGGGGGGTGTAGGTTTTTGTTTCTGCCATTTTGAAATATCTCCTGAATATTATTTTACAAGCTTTAAAATTTCATCGTATGCTGTGCCTAGTCTTGCGCTGTCATCCTCTATAACGATGTCGGGAATTATGCCAACCCCGTCGTAATTGACACCCGAGGGGGGATTGTAGTATGCGACGGTCAGGGTTACGTAAGAGCCGTCGCTGAGTGAAAAGGTGCTTTGCATGACGCCCTTGCCGTGTGTTGTAACACCTACCACGGTGACCTCAAAATATCCGAATTCCTCGTCAAAATCGCGCATTGCGGCGGTGAAAAGCTCTCCTGCCGAGGCGGTGTTCTCGTTGCAAATTACAACCGAGGGCAGACTTATCGAATGCGAGTCACGGTCAATTTTGGTATTTGCGTAGTCGTTTGAGAAGCTTGCTATCGTAGTTCCCTTCGGGGAGATGTACGAGAGCATGTTGACGACGGCAGAAAGATATCCGCCGGGATTTGAGCGCAGGTCGTAAATTATACCGACCGCTCCGTTATTTTCCATAAAATCGACGGCTTCTTTAAATTGATTTGTGGTATTGCTCTTAAATGATGATATTTTTATATAACCGATTTTATTCTCGTCTATCGAATATTTAACGCTCTGTTCAACGATTTCCTTTTTCGTAACCGTCAGGGTGATTTCGGTATCACTGCGCAAGATTAAAACGTCAACTGTAAGCTTTGAGTCGTCCTTAAGCGCTTCGACAACCTTGTCGTATCCCACGTCGGAAAGACGGTTTCCGTCGGTGCCGATAATAAGGTCACCGGGCAAAATTCCCGCAGCTTCAGCACCGCTGTCCTCGTAAACCTCTTTTACCGTAACCGTATTCAGCTCTTTATCGTGCGTTATAACGACTCCGATGCCGTAAAAATTACCGCTCATATTAGAGGAGTAATCCTCGTATTGCGTGGGATTTCTGTAAACGGCGTATCTGTCACCCGTGGCGTAGGCGTAGCAGCTTAAAAGCGCGTCGGTAACCTCGTCTTTATCCGCGGTGTCAATATAGTCGTGATAGCTTTCAAAATAGAGAGCCACGGTGTTCTCCGTAAGCGTTTGTGCATCGGGGAGCGCGTCTGCTGCGTATTTGTGAAAAATCTTTTCTGCCGCACGGAACTTGGTTTTGTCAAAATTCGGCAGATTGTATTCAGAAAGGCGGTCGCTTACGTAATCAATGTCGAGACTTGACCCAAAGCTGCACGACGATGCCGAAAGAGAAATCGAAATTAAGAGGACTAAAAGAGAAAAAACACCGAGAAGTCTTAATTTTTTTTGATTCATTCTTCGGGGTGCTCCTTTCGTCTTGAAGAATGGAATTTATCGTTTAGCCAAAAAACAGAGAGTTACCCTGTCGGCTTTCTCGACAGGGTAATATTATTAGAATTCGTTATTAGAACTTAGTGGGCTTGCTGGTAAGATACTTCTTAACCATAAGCGCAACCTTAAAGGTTACCGCGTGGTCGAATTCGCGCAAATCAAGTCCTGTAAGCTTGCGTATTTTCTCAAGTCTGTAAACGAGGGTGTTGCGGTGAACGAAAAGTTTTCTCGACGTTTCCGAAACGTTAAGATTGTTCTCGAAGAAGCTTTGAACCGTCATAAGAGTTTCTCTGTCAAGCGATTCAAGCGAGCCCTTTTTGAAAACTTCGTCGAGGAAAATTTCGCACAGCGTCGTGGGGAGCTGATATATAAGTCTTCCTATCCCGAGGTTTTCATAGCACATAATGGTCTTCTCGATATCAAACACCTTGCCGACCTCAAGAGAAATTCTCGCCTCTTTATAAGCGCGAGACAGATCCTTAAGATTTCCGACTATGGACGAAATTCCCGCAAGAAGCTTTGCCGTGTGGCTCTTGTTAATCGTTTCAATAAGCTGAATTGCGTATTCCTCAAGGTCGTCGGCGGTAGTATGCGCCGTAACCTCTTTAACTATTACGATGTCCTGTTCGCTTACGCCTATTACGTAGTCCTTGTTCCTGTCGGGAACGAGGTTCTGGATAATTTCGTAAGGAGGCACGGGAGACGACCCTTGAAATCTCACTACGATAACGGCGCGGAATTCCTCGCTGAAATGAAGCTCGTTAGACCTTATATAGATATCGCTAGGAAGAATGTTATCAAGGATTATATTCTTAATGAAAGAAACCTTGTCGTACTTTTCGTCGTAAAGGCTTTTGATATTTCCGAGCGCAATGGCAAGCATCTCGGCCATTCTGCCCGAGTGAATATCGTCACCCTCTACGAATGCGATACAGTCGCTCTTGCCCGCGCAATTTACGAAACGATATGTATATCCGTCGTAAATCATTGAGCTTGAGGAATAGGAAAGCTCTTCCTTAATTCTTTGCTTTGACTCACCGATCTTGCCAAGCTCACTCGATGCAACGATGATTCCGTTCTCATCAATTACGCCGATATTGCGACCGACAACGTCCTTCATTTGCTGTATTATATTCTGAAATAAGCGATTGGACATAAAATACTCCTAAAAATGCTACTTAAATTAAAAAGATAGCTGAATTTTTCTTCGTTTTAGTCATACTGTACTATATCTTACTATATTTTTCAAAAAAATTCAATAGTTTTTTTAAAAAAAATTACGAAATATACAAAAAAATGAAAGTTTATTTGTTTAATTTTTCTTTTTTTGGCTATTTTTATAGCTCGTAAACGTAGGAAATACAAGACAAAACGTAGATTGGAGCAGTTTCGCATCTTAGAATTCTCGGCCCTAAATTTACGGGAATAAGCCCCTCTTTTATCGCCTCGTCTGCCTCATCTTTTGAAAAACCGCCCTCGCATCCTACGATAACCGAGATGCTTTTTGCCTTTTTATCGGAGATAACCGATCTTAGCGATTCGGTGCCGTCGCCCTCGTAGCAAAAAAGCGCAAGCTCGCTTCCTTTTGCGTCTTCAATCGCCGCCTTGAAGCTCATAGGCTGAGAAACCGCGGCGAGTTTTGATCTGCCGCATTGCTTTGCCGCCTCTTCGGCTATGCGCGAAAGACGCGCGCCTTGCTTTTCTGCTTTGTCCTGCTTAGGTCTTTTCACGCAGCGTGAGGATTCAAAGGGCACGATTCGAGAAGCGCCGAGCTCCACAGCCTTTTGTATTACAAGCTCAAGCTTATCTCCCTTTGGATATCCCATATAAAGAGTTATGTCAACAGGGGATTCTGTTTCTCCCTCTTTCGTAGAGAGAATTTCGCATTCGCACTCCTCGTCCCTTATCTTCAAAAGGCGGCAAGCGTGCTCTCTCCCCTGCATATCAAGAACGGTTATTTCGTCGCCGACTGCCATTCTGAGAGCTCTTGCGATGTGATAAGCGTCCTCGCCCGTAATCCTAACCCTGTTTTCTTCAAAATTTTCCGACGGTGTAAAAAATCTCGGCATAATTATATATCTTTCTTCGCCATAATAGCGACCCAATCGTTTTCTTTTTCTTCTCTTATAATTTTAAATCCGTTGTTTTCGACCGACTTTCGCACTTCGTCGGCGCGCATTGAAATTATTCCGGAAAGAATAAGCGGAGCGTCGTCGGTGAGATATGCCGAGATATCGGGCATCATCCTTATTATTATATCTGCAACGATATTCGCAACGCAAAAGTCGTATTTTCCGCCCGAGGTGTCAACTCCGAAAAGAAGGTCTGACACACCGACTGTTATATTGTCACAGCCGTCAGCCTCTGCATTTTCTTTTGCAATTTTCACGGCTACGGGGTCGATATCGTATGCGTTGCAGGATTTTGCGCCGAGCTTTGAGGCACAAATGGAAAGTATTCCCGAGCCTGTTCCGACATCAAGAACTCTTTCACCGCCGCGAATCTCATCCTGCATTATCTTCATAACGAGTCTTGTCGTTTCGTGTGTTCCGGTGCCGAAAGCCATGCCGGGATCCATTTTAATTATAACCTCACCGTCGCGAGCATCATATTTTTCCCATGCTGGAACGATGGTTACCTTTCCGAGCGGAATAGGCTTGTAGTACTGCTTCCAGCTCTCAGCCCAATCCTCCTCGTTCATACCGTCAAGAGTAATTTCAGCGCTGATTTGCAGAGCAGCAAACCTCTCCTTTAAAAACGACGTGTATTCCGACAGATTTTTCTCCTCCGGCACGAAAAGCGAAACCTTTACCGTGTCCTTGTCTGCGTTAAGAATTGAATCGTCAACGAGGTCGCCGTACATTCCGTTAAGAGAAAAATCGGAATAATCCTCTATCATAAGCCCGTTATCAAGCATGCTCATAACCGCAACGATGTCGTCGAGCTGTAAAGTTTTTCCTATTGCCGTCAGTTTTGTCCAATTGCCTGCCATGTTAAATCTCCGTTTTCTTGAATTGCTTGTTTTTTGTCAACATTTATTTGCATTATAAGCTCGTTCGGGCTTTCGAATTTTTTCTCTTCTCTCAGATATCCGAGAAAGAATATGCGTATTTTCTCACCGTAAAGATTGCCCGAATAGTTTACGATATATGTTTCTGCGTGAATTTCACGCTCTGCGAAGGTGGGGCAGGTGCCGATATTCGTCACACCCGTGTAGAGTTTTCCTTCGATTTCGACCGCCGTGCGATAAACGCCGCGTCGAAGCTCGGCTGTGGTTGATTCAAGCTTTGAATTAACGGTGGGGAAGCCGAGACTGCGCCCGACGCCGCGCCCCCTTTCAACGCCGCATACGATATGATAGGGAAAGCCGAGATATTTTGAAGCCTCCTTTACCCGTCCGAGTGCGAGAAGCTCTTTGATTTTCGTTGTAGAAATTTTTTCTCCGTCTATTTTATGCTCTTCTTCTATTATGCATTCCGCACCGAGCGTCCGAAGCGTATCAGCAAGGGTTTTTGAATTTCCACCCCGTCCTTTCCCATAGCAAAAATCACTTCCCGCGACGGCGAGCCTGCACCCCATGTCACGAAAAAGGCAATCCTTTACAAACTTTTCAGCGCAAATGCTTGATATTTCGGAAAAGTCCGCAAGCACCACTGTTTCAACTCCGAGCGATTCAAAAATCGACATCTTTTCCTCGGTCGAATAAATCACCGAATTTCCTTTAAAACCGACCTTTGATTCGAATGTAAAAACGGTAAAGCGGAGTCCGTTTTTTTCTGCCGCATCCCGCGCCGTTGCCAAAAGCCGTCTGTGCCCCTCGTGCACTCCGTCAAAAAAACCGAGAGCAACTACGGTCTTTTGTCCAAGGTCTGTGCCGGGTGTGTATCGATAAATTTTCATAACCGCAAATCCTCTCCTCAGTCTTTTCACAAGATATATTATACATCGTGCCCCCAAAAAAGTCAACAAGATACTGAAACGGCATTATTTATGTGCTCTCTGATTGACAAAGTCTTGTATATATGGTAAAATATATTGCAATAATATTTTTATAATATGGAGAAAAATTATGAAGCTCAATTATAAGAGAACGGTTCTCGTGGGATTTGCATTTTTCCTTATCAGCGCCTTTTGGCAGGCGTATGATGCGATAATCCCTCTCATTCTTACCAATCACTTCGGACTTCCCCAGATGGCGTCTGGCGTTATAATGTCGGTTGACAACGTGCTTGCTGTCTTCCTTCTTCCTTTTTTCGGAGCGCTCTCCGACAGGGTCAACACGAAGCGCGGAAGGCGCACGCCGTTTATTTTCTTCGGTGCGATAGTATCGGTTATAGCGTTCGTTGCGCTTACCTTTATTGACAACTATCAGCTTTCGGCAATTATTGCCAAAAAAATCCCCGAGCTTTCTCAGGGCACGATGGGGGACGAGGCTTTCACAAAGTTCGTAAGCGAAAAAACGCTTGAATTGACACTCGCAAACCCCTGGCCGCTTATCGGCTTTATAGCAACGCTTCTCGTCGTTCTTCTCGCTATGGCAACCTTCCGCTCTCCCGCGGTCGCGCTTATGCCTGACGTAACCGTAAAGCCTCTTCGTTCCAAGGGAAACGCTATAATCAATCTTATGGGAACTGCGGGCGGAATTACCGTTCTCGTTCTCGGCATGGTGTTCGGAACCTCGGGCAATAAATATATGAGATACACTGGATACGTTCTTGCCGTATGCGGCGTAATGCTCCTTGGTCTTATAGTGTTTATTTTGACGGTCAAGGAGAAAAAATGGGCAGAGGAAATGGAAGAGGACACGAAGAGGTTGGGTCTTGAAGAGCCTCTTGACTCCGCTTCCGAGGCAGGTGAAAAGACTCCCCTTGGCAGAGGCGAGCTTAAATCTCTTCTTCTTATTTTGGCGTCGGTTGCGCTTTGGTACGTCGGATACAACTCGATAACCAGCAAATATTCGGTATACGCGGAAAACATACTGCACTTTGATTTCAATCTAACTCTTATTATTGCACAGGTAGCGGCGATAATATCCTATATTCCCGTCGGAATCGTAGCGTCTAAGCTTGGAAGAAAAAAGACGATTCTCGCAGGTATAATAATACTTGCCTCGGCGTTTTTTGCAGGTAATTTCATCACCAAGAATTCACCCGAATTTATAATGTATCCGATATTCATTCTTGCGGGAATCGGCTGGGCAACAATAAACGTAAATTCCTTTCCGATGGTCGTTGAGCTTGCACGCGGCGGTGACGTAGGAAAATACACGGGTTATTACTATACCGCTTCAATGTCAGCGCAGATACTCGCTCCTATCCTCTCGGGATTCCTTTACGATTTAATAGGCATGCGTGTCGTATTTTTTGCGTTTGGAACTCTCTTCGTAGCCCTTTCCTTCCTTACGATGTTTTTCGTTAAGCACGGTGATTCAAAGCCGATGGCGAAGGTGGCGCTTGAAAGTCTCGGCGCGGAGGACGATTGATGAATCCCCTCGTTATTGCATTAATTTGCGTTCTTTCAATTCTGACTCTGTTCTTTCTCGTTTATCTGTTTCTTATTAAACCGGGGAAGAGAAGAGCCGAGATTGATAAGTTCAAGTCGTTAAAATACGCGCACCGCGGTTTGCACGGCGACGGCGTTGCCGAAAATTCACTGTCCGCATTCCGCGCGGCTGTCGAGGCGGGCTTCGGAATCGAGCTTGACGTTCGTCTGTCGGCAGACGGCGAGCTCGTCGTATATCACGACGACACCCTTTTGCGCGTGTCGGGAATAGACGCAAGGGTTGATGAAAAAACCGCAGCCGAGCTTTCAGAAATTCACCTTTCCGAAACGGCTGATACCGTGCCCACCTTTAAAGAGGTTCTTGAGCTCGTTGACGGGCGCGTACCCCTTCTCGTTGAGATAAAAGAGGACGCGGGAAAATACGGCGTTACCGAAAAGACGGTTGAGATGCTTCGCGGCTACGGGGGCGACTTTATAGTGGAGTCCTTTAACCCGTTGGCGCTGGGTCGTGTTAAAAAGCTTGCGCCAGAGATTATGCGCGGAATTCTGTCACAGAACTTCCTTTCGGAAAAGAAATACAGAACCGTAACGCATTTTCTCCTCGAAATTCTTGTTCTCAACGTCATATGCCGCCCCGATTTTATAGCCTTTAACTGTAAGCACGGCAAAAACGCGGCTTTAAGGCTTGCAAGATTTATATTCCGCGCACCGACTCTTGCATGGACGGTGAGGTCAGGGGAGGAAGAGGCTCTTGCGAAAAAGCGCGCTTTTGACGGAATAATATTTGAAAACTATCTTCCAAAAGGGTAAAAACTATGAAATTTCAGCTTGTCGCAACCTGCCTGTTTGGTCTTGAACACCTGCTCGGCGAAGAGATAGACGCCCTCGGATACGAGCGCGTCTCAACCATTGACGGCAGAGTTACCTTTATGGGTGACCCCGAGGCAGTTGCTTTATCTAACGTTTTTTTGAGATATGCCGAGCGCGTTTACATCAAGCTCGGCTCCTTCCGCGCTGAGAGCTTCGAGGAGCTTTTCGAGGGGGTGCGCGCTCTTCCGTGGGCGGATTTTATCGGGCGCGACGACGCCTTTCCCGTAAAGGGGCATTCCATAAGGTCTAAGCTCTTTTCAATTCCCGACTGTCAGGCGATAATCAAAAAAGCCGTAGTAAAAAAGCTCGGCGAAAAATACGGAATATCCTATTTTGCCGAATCCGGCGTAAAATATCAGATAGAGTTTTTTATTCTTAACGACGAGGCAACTCTCATGATAGACACCTCGGGGCTTCCGCTTCATAAAAGAGGCTACAGAAAGGAATCAAACGGTGCGCCCATCCGCGAAACGCTTGCCGCGGCAATTGCCGCCATATCCCGCCCGAGAGAAGAGGTTCTTCTGTGGGACCCTATGTGCGGAAGCGGAACGATAGCAATCGAGGCGGCAATGAAAATGCGTGGCATCGCCCCGGGCGTGTCACGTTCTTTTGCCGCAGAGGCGTTTCCTTTTGTAAACAAAGGTTTATGGAAAGCCGCGCGCGAGGAAGCGCGCGACGGTGAGCACGCGACGAAATTCGAGGTTTATGCATCGGATATTGCCGCCCCGTCGGTTGCTCTGACCGAAAGAAACGCCAAGTCGGCGGGAGTTGCCGATATGATTCGCACCTTCCATACCGATTGCAGAAAAATATCAGCACCCGGCAGACGCGCAACCATAGTAACGAATCCGCCGTACGGCGAAAGAATGGGAAGCGAAAAAGATGTAGAAGAGCTTTATCGGACCATGGGCGTTCATTTTCGTTCGCTTGCGCCGTGGCAGGTTTACATAATAACCTCGCACCCGTATTTTGAAAAGCTATACGGCAAACGCGCCGACAAGGTGCGTAAGCTTTACAACGGTATGATAGAATGCAGACTCTATCAGTATTTTAAAAACAACTTTAAATAATAAGAACCCTACCAAAAGGATAAGATATGCTTAAAAAGAAGTGGTTTTTATACGTAACGGAATTCTTCTCCGGTATGTCGGTCATGGCGATAGAGCTTGGCGCGAGCCGTCTTTTAGCGCCGTATTTTTCCTCTTCGCAGATCGTGTGGACTATTATTATCGGCGCTATTATGATTGCAATGGCGCTCGGAAACATATGGGGAGGACGTTTAGCCGATAAAAATCCCTCGCCGGACAGGATGTATTTCAGAATTCTGATAGTAGCGGTGTGGACGTCTGCCATACCGTTCCTCGGAAAGTACGTGATTGTCGGAGTATCGCTTTTGCTCGCAATGCTCGTGGGGCAAAATTTCTTGATATGGGCGTCGCTCCTTTCCTGCATGATTTTGTTCGTGTTCCCCTTGATGCTTCTCGGAAGCGTGTCGCCGGCGCTCGTAAAATACGCCGTTCACAGCCTTGATGAAAACGGCAAAATCGTAGGCGAGCTGAACGCTCTTAATACCGTCGGCTCAATTATCGGCACCTTTACCCCAACCTTCATAACCATTCCTTTGGTTGGCACGTCGTGGACCTTTATAATTTTTGCCCTCGTTCTCTTGGTAATCGCTCTGACCTATTTTATAAGCACCCGTGTAAAGCTTTTGAAGGTTTCGGCAATGGCAGCTCTCGTCTTGATTTTTTCGTGTCTTGCATCCGTCGTCAGCTTTGCATTTTGGCGCAGCGGCGAGAATCTTTACGAGGACGAGTCTGTATACAACTATTTGCAGGTGTCGGAGAATGACGAGGAAATAATTCTTTCCACCAACGTTTTGTTCGGAGTTCAGTCAATCACCAAAAAGGACGGCGGAATGACGGGAATGTATTACGACTATGCTCTTGCAGGTCCGTATATGGCGGGGGTCGGTGAAAAGGATGAGTTCAAAATACTTATTCTCGGCATGGGAAGCGGCACGTATGCGTCGCAGTGCTATCGGTATTTTGACAATACTAAAATCACGGGCGTGGAGATTGACAAAAAGATAATCGACCTTGCCTACGACCGTTTCGGTCTTCCGCGCGATGAGCGAATCAAGTGCGTTGAGTTTGACGGACGCGCATATCTAAGCAACGCGGGAGAATACGACCTTATCCTCGTTGATGCCTACCGCGACGTGACGATTCCTTTTCAGATGTCGACGCTAGAGTTTTTCGGAGAGGTTCGGGAGCATCTTGCGTCTGACGGAGTAATGCTCGTTAATCTTAATATGTACTCGTCCGCAGAGGGCTCGATTGATAAGTATTTATGCGACACGGTGGCATCCGTGTTTGATACCGTTTACGTGGCTGACAGAGGAACGAACCGAATGGTTTTCGCCTCCGACAACCCCGAAATTGCCGACCGCTTCCGCGCCGAGTATCCAAAGGGTGAGGCGTCGGTTAAAAAAATTCTTACCGCCGTAAGCGACGGGCTTTCGCTTTATGAGGGCGGCAATCTGATCCTGACAGACGATAAAGCGCCGGTTGAGCTGCTTGGCATGCAGGTGATTGACGAGATGATTTCGGAAGAGCTTGCATATTATAAAAAGATGTTTAAAGAAATGTCATTTTCCGAGATTCTCGATTATTTGAGATGACACGGCAATCAAACGTTGCGCATTCTCGAAATCGGGCGTTAAAAATCAATTGTTAATTCGATATCTTAAGTTCATTAATATTTAGGAAATAATATAGGTGTAAAATAATAGCATTATCGCGGACTTGCATGTAAACGCCGCGAATCTTAAAATTGGAGAAAAGCTATGAAAAAGAAAATTCTTGCCGCACTGCTTCTGATTTGCTTATCGGTTGGCTCTCTTTCGTCCTGCCTTTTTCTTGACGGAAGCCTGCTTTTGCCGCAAACCGGCACGGGTGGCGCGGTCAACAATACCACGGTAAACGTAACGGGCGGACCTACCTACGAAAACGTGAATATAACCTCAAGCTACAATAAGAATCTTCTTGCTGCGAGCAAGGCGGTTTTGTCCTCGGTCAGCGTAATATGCTCCTTTGACGAGTATTCCTACACCGGCAAAACCAAGGAGACGGCGTCAGCCGGCTCTGGCGTCATATATAAGCTTGATAAGGAGCAGGGGGACGCGTACGTAATCACGAATTATCACGTAGTCTATAACGCAAGCTCGACCGAGAGAGACGGAATAAGCAAAAAGATAAATCTTTACCTCTACGGTCAGGAGAATCTTGCCGACGGTGACGTAAGCTACGCAATTCCGGCGACCTACGTCGGCGGCTCTATGAGCTACGACATAGCCGTTCTTAAGGTTGAGGCGAGTACCGTGCTTATGGCTAGCAATGCCCGCGCGGTTGACGTAGCCGATTCAAACGGCGTAACCATTCTTG
>SVRU01000077.1 GCA_015064665.1 Oscillospiraceae bacterium | reverse complement strand
GATTCTTACCTGCATCTTTTTATCTCCATTATAATTTTAATTTTTCTTTGAGGAATGCGCCCGTATACGAGCCGGGAACCTCCGCAACCTCTTCGGGCGTTCCCACCGCAACGACGGTTCCTCCGCTGTCGCCCCCTTCGGGTCCCAGGTCAATTACATGGTCTGCCGTCTTTATAAGGTCAAGATTATGCTCAATAACGACAACGGTATTGCCTCCGTCGGAAGTCTTTGAAGAATTGTTATAAGCTTTGCCACGTCCTCGGAATGAAGTCCTGTCGTCGGCTCGTCGAGAATATAGATTGTCTTGCCGGTTGAGCGTTTTGAAAGCTCGGTCGCAAGCTTAACTCTTTGCGCCTCTCCGCCCGAAAGCGTGGTTGAGGATTGACCGATTTTTATATAGCCCAGTCCGACGTCAAAGAGCGTCTGAAGTTTTCTCTGAAGCTGAGGAATTCCGTCAAAAAACTCAATTCCCTCTTCCACCGACATCTCTAAAATGTCATATATATTTTTATCCTTATATTTTACGTCAAGGGTATCTCTGTTGTATCTTTTACCCTTGCACACGTCGCATTTAACGTAAACGTCGGGCAAAAAGTTCATTTCTATGCATTTTACGCCGTCACCCTCGCACGCCTCGCATCTTCCGCCGCGTATATTAAAGGAGAATCTGCCCGCGTCGTAGCCCTTTGCCTTGGCGTCCTTGGTTTTTGCAAAGAGATTTCTGATATCGGTGAAAAGACCGGTATATGTTGCGGGGTTAGAGCGCGGAGTTCTGCCGATAGGGCTCTGGTCGATAGCTATAACCTTGTCAAGATGCTCAAGACCCGTGATTTTCTCAACCTTGCCGGGATAGGTGACCGCTCTGTTAAGGTCTCTTGCAAGGGTTCTGTAAAGAATAGAATTTACAAGCGAGGATTTTCCACTGCCGGATACGCCGGTTACTGCAACGAATTTGCCGAGAGGAATATCGACGTTTACACGTTTAAGATTGTTTTCCTCTGCTCCGATTATATGAAGGTACTCTCCGCTTCCCTCTCTTCGCTTTTTGGGAATCTCAATCCTTCTTCTGCCCGCAAGATAATCGCCCGTAATCGAAGATTTGTTTGCGGCAACCTCATCGGGCGTGCCGACCGCAACGACCTTTCCACCGTGAATTCCCGCGCCCGGCCCTATATCTACTATGAAGTCCGCTTCGCGCATGGTGTCCTCGTCGTGTTCAACGACTATAACGCTGTTGCCGAGATCGCGCAGATTTTTAAGCGTTCCTATAAGCTTTCCGTTATCGCGCTGATGAAGTCCTATGCTAGGCTCGTCAAGGATATACAAAACGCCCGTAAGCGCCGAGCCAATCTGAGTTGCAAGGCGTATTCTCTGCGCCTCGCCGCCCGAAAGAGTTCCTGCGCTTCTAGCCAAATTGAGATAATCAAGACCGACTCTTATAAGAAAATTCAATCTTGCTTTTATCTCTTTTATTATCTCTTTGGCGATTTTTGCCTCGCTTTCACCAAGCTCAAGTCCGTTGACAAACTCAAGCATCTTATCAATCGAAAGATGGCATATTTCATCTATATTGAGTCCGCCGACGGTAACGCCGAGAACCATATCCGATAGCCTTCTGCCGCGGCAGCTCGGGCAATCAACGTCCTCGACAAACTCCTGATAGTAATCGCCGAATTTCATTTTCATGCGTTTTTCGATGATGTGAATAATTCCGTCAAAGCCGGTGACCTGCTCTCTTCCCTCACCGCCAAAGTATCTTACGACGTTATATTTTTTATCACCCGTACCGTACATAAGGGCGTTGAACGCCTCGTCGGAAAATTCGCATACGGGAGTATCGAGAGTAAATCCCATCTCCTCGCCGACGGCGGCGATTAGAGGTCCCGTCCAAGAGTCCTCGGTCATGGTTTTAAATCCGTTTGCGGCAATAGCTCCGTCTCGCAGAGAAAGCTCGGGATGCGCCAGCACCTTTTTAACCGAAACCATCTGCATATTTCCGATGCCTGCGCATTTTGGGCAAGCGCCTATCGGATTGTTAAAGGAAAACATTCTCGGCTCAAGCTCGGGAAAGCTGATTCCGTGCTCCTCGCAAGCGTATTTCTGAGAAAATTCATACTCCTCGCCATCTCCTTCGCGCGGGACAGTAACAACGGTGACTCTTCCGTCCGACGCTTTAAGCGCGCCGTCAACCGAATCCGAAAGGCGCGAACGCATGTCAGACTTCAATACGAGACGGTCGACAACTATATCAACGTTGTGCTTAACGTTTTTATCGAGCTTTATTTCTTCGCTCAAATCATACATATTTCCGTCAACGCGTACTCTTGCAAAGCCGCTTTTGCGCGCGTCGGCAAAAACCTTTTCATGCATTCCCTTTTGCGCTCTTACAACCGGCGCAAGAACCATAAAACGAGTGCCCTCGGGGAGCGCAAGAATTCTGTCAACTATCTGATCAAGCGTTTGCTGTCTTATTTCTTTTCTGCAAATCGGGCAATGCGGAATTCCTATTCTCGCGTACAAAAGGCGGAGATAATCGTATATTTCGGTAACCGTTCCTACTGTAGAACGGGGGTTTTTCGAGGTTGTTTTTTGGTCAATTGAAATTGACGGCGAAAGTCCTTCTATGAGGTCGACCTCGGGCTTGTCCATCTGACCGAGGAACATACGCGCGTAGGACGAAAGGCTCTCGACGAAGCGTCTGTGCCCCTCTGCGTAAAGCGTGTCGAATGCCAAAGATGATTTGCCGCTTCCGGAAAGACCCGTAAGCACGACCAGCTTATCGCGCGGTATCGTGACGTCTATGTTTTTAAGGTTATTAACCCTTGCACCTTTTATGACAATATTTTTCGACATTGCTTTTACCCTTTTAATTCCTTAATTTTATCGCGCAGATAAGCCGCCTTTTCAAATTCAAGAGTTCTTGCAGCCTCGCGCATTTCCGCGGTAAGCTGCTCTATTTTGCGCTCGCGTTCGAGCTTGGTAAGCTTTTTATCCTTTTCGGACTTCTGCTTTTTGCCGATTTCTATTATATCGGCAACCTTTTTCTTTACACCCTCGGGTGTTATTCCGTGCTCCTCGTTATAACGCATCTGAATCTCGCGGCGGCGGTTGGTTTCGTCTATCGCTCCGCGCATAGAGCCCGTTATCCTGTCGGCGTACATAACGACGCGGCCGTTAATATTTCGAGCCGCGCGGCCTATAGTCTGAATAAGCGAGGTTTCGCTTCGAAGGAATCCCTCCTTGTCGGCATCAAGTATTGCAACAAGCGATACCTCGGGTATATCAAGTCCCTCACGAAGAAGGTTGATACCTACCAAAACGTCAAATTCACCAAGACGGAGATCGCGTATTATCTGCATACGTTCAATCGTTTCGACCTGATGATGAATATATTTCACTTTTATATTATGCGTAAGAAGATAATCGGTAAGATCCTCTGCCATGTGCTTGGTCATGGTTGTAACGAGAACCTTTTCGCCTCTTTTGACAACCGTGCGAATCTCGCCGATAAGGTCATCTACCTGCCCCTCGATAGGTTTGACGGTGACCTCGGGGTCGATAAGCCCCGTAGGTCTTATAAGCTGCTCTACAAGACTTGAAGATTCATTCTTTTCGTAATCTCCGGGTGTAGCGCTGACAAAGACGGTCTGTCTGATTTTTTCTTCAAATTCGTCGAAGAAAAGCGGTCTGTTATCAAAAGCCGACGGCAGACGGAATCCGAATTCGACGAGGTTCTTTTTTCTTGCATAGTCACCGCCGCTCATTCCGCGCACCTGCGGCAGAGTTACGTGCGATTCGTCAATAAATATAATAAAATCATCGGGAAAATAATCAAGAAGAGTGAACGGGGTCGACCCCTCGGGACGCCCTGCGAGAACTCTGGAATAGTTTTCAACTCCGGAGCAGAATCCCACCTCTCTCAGCATTTCGAGGTCGTATTTCGTTCTCTCCTCGATTCTTTGCGCTTCTATGGGCTTGTTCTGTTCCTTAAAGAACTTTACTCTGTCGCGCATTTCCGCCTCTATTTCAAGAAGCGCCGCTTCTCTTCTTTCGTCGGATACGGCGTAGTGAGTCGCGGGGAAAATAGCGGCGTACGAAAGCACCTCAAGTACGTCGCCCGTCAGGGTATTGATTTTTGAAACTCTGTCAATCTCGTCGCCGAAAAATTCAACGCGAATGGCTTTATCGGTGCTTGATGCGGGAAAAATCTCTACCACGTCACCCTTTACTCTGAATTTATTACGTATAAAATTCATATCGTTGCGCTCGTAGCTTATCGAAACAAGACGGCGCACAAGCTCGTCGCGCGACATTTCCATACCCGGACGCACGGCAACGAGCAGACTCTCGTATTCGAGAGGGTCGCCAAGAGAATAAATACACGAAACCGACGCAACGATAATAACGTCACGGCGTTCAAAAAGTGCAGAGGTCGCGCTGTGACGGAGCATATCTATTTCTTCGTTTATTAAAGCATCCTTTTCGATATACATATCCTTGCCGGGAATATACGCCTCGGGCTGATAGTAGTCGTAATAAGACACGAAATACTCTACGGCATTTTCGGGAAAAAAGGAACGGAACTCGGTACAGAGCTGTGCCGCAAGAGTTTTGTTATGAGCAAGTACAAGAGTCGGACGGTTAAGCTTTGCAATGACATTCGCCATGGTAAAGGTCTTTCCCGAGCCCGTAACTCCGACAAGAGTCTGCGCGCGCTCACCCGCCTCTATTCCATCAACAAGGGCACGAATTGCTTCGGGCTGGTCGCCCGTCGGCTGATATTCACTTTTAAGAATGAATTTGCGCTCTTCCATTCGCCGCGCCCCCTTTTTGTTTTCTATCTTCTTCCTCGGCTTCCGCCGCGCGAACCTCCGCGCGAACCGCCCGAGCCGCCTGACGAGCTATTTACCCGCGTTTTGATAATACGGCTGCCCATAAACTCATCTCTTCTGTCAAGCGGGTCAAGTATCAGACTTGTATATTTATCAAGCGGATATGAGGGCGCTTTCTGCTTGCGCTTATATTTTGCAACAACACAAACAACGGCTATGCCGCCTATTATAAAGGCAAACACAAGAGAAATAACGACGGTTTTCCATAACGGCTCTTGCAGATTTCCGCTGTAAGCCCTTTCGGCAAGTTTGGAAACCTCTTTGATACCAGGTGTGAAATTTCCGCTTTTGAGATTGTCGTATACGTCGGGATCGTCAAGGATCCTATTCACCTCGGAATCTAATATTTCCGCATTCGCGCTTCCGTATGTATAAAATTCATAATAATACGTGCCGCCGCTTTTTATAAGCTCGAGAATTATTGCACTCTCGCCCGAGTTTAAACCTATCTCGCTGAGCGCAAAATATTCGTCATGGGTAGAAATTACCCGAAATTTAACGCCCGTTCTTTCTTCAAAACCGACGAGGACAGCTTCCAACTCATCCTCATCCGAAATAAGATCTGCGCGGTCATATACTCTTTCGTAACCGTAAGCGAACACGGATACGTGCATAAAAGACAAGAGAGCAAAAAGTATCACGACAAGAGGAAATATTCTTTTTATTTTCATATCAAAAGAAACCTCCCGCAAAGAGTGAATAACACAGCGAGAATGCCCGCAACAGCTCCGAAAAGAAGTGCAAGCTTCGGTATGCTGATTGGAAGCTCTCCGTATATCTTTCCTGTATGGCCGTTCATGGCATAAGTATATACTTTGTCTTTTTTTCTTCCCTTTTTTCGATAGGTGAGAATCCAGATAGGCAAAAGAGAGTATTCCCAATGGCTTGATTTTATATTTATACCGACGGTTGGCGAATCAACGCTTGAGTAACCCGTGACTGTTCTTTCGAGAATGGTCTTTGCATAGAAATGCATTCTGTCACGCACCTCTGCCGAAAGCGAATCGCGCTCAATATCTCTTTTCTTTGCCGCGTAGCCGAGAAGATACGGCATCTGAAAATCACGGTAGGCATCCATAGGATATGGGAGAATTCCCTCAAGCATCCGTTTATCATCCTCGGATATCGCCGAGGTGGTTATATCCTCAAAGTGAATATCTCCGCTTCTTTTGACAAAGAAATCCGAAATTTCGGTATATCGATAGTTCCCTGCACGCCACTTTCTGACCTTGTGGGCAAGCGTTTCTAGCTTTGCCTTGGTATCTGCGTCGGTAACCCAGAAGGGATAGTATATTCCGGATATTTTCTCTGCGTTGTCGGCGGTAAAGTAATCGCGCGGTAAAAATTTCTTTTTCTTTATATAACGGAGAAATATATCTACCGCTTCCTTTTTGTCAAAAGCAAAAGGAATTACCTTATTAGGCTTAAACACACCCGAAACTCTGTCCGAGAGAACGACGGGATTGTGACAGTAATAGCAAAATGATGCAACGGTTGATTTGTCGGTTATAATTTCCGCGCCGCAGCTCGGACAATTATATTCGTTTATCTCGCCTGCGAATTCGGCGTTTTCCCGTTCCGCGCGCTCTGCGCGTTCTGCAGAATCGGTATCTGCAAGCTCGGCTTCGGTAAATTCGGATATACAGAATTCGCATATAAATTTCTGCTTTTGCGCATCAAACAAAAGACCTGCGTCACAGTTCGGACATTTATATATTACCGTTGATTCAGCCATATATTATTTCTTCTTTCCGCAATTTGAGCAGAATCTGGCACCGGCTTCATTCTTTGCGCCGCAATCGGAGCAGAACCATTCGGCTTCGGGAGCTTTAGCACCGCACTCCGAGCAGAATTTGCCTGTGGCAACATTGCCGCACGAGCAGGTCCATGAACCCACCGGCGCGGGCTTTTTCACTCCGCAATTCGAGCAGAACTTACCCTCAGCCTCGTTTCCGCAGGCACAATGCCACGAGTCCTTTTTCGACTCTGCTTTTTCTCTTTCAATTTCCATCTGGCGACGGTTGGTTTCACTTGCGGACGCCATAAAGCCGCCGCCGGATCCCATTCCCATGCCCATTCCTACGAATGCCTGAGACGCACCCGCAGAATTAGAGCCTGCCGCTTCGAAGCCGCGGGCAACCGAGCCTTGAACGTAGCCCTCGCGTACTGCGGCATCACCGAGCATTGCGCCCTTGTTACGCATATTGATAAGCTCTTTAGAATCCTCGTCATACGAAACGCTTGCAATACCGACCGACTGAATCTCAAAGCCGCGGGTATTCTTCCAATCCTCATCGAGCTCTGTTGCCATATATTTTGAAAGCTCTCTTGATTTTCCGGCTACGTAGGATATGCGTATTCCGTCAGCCGACATATTGTTGATAGCCGCACTGAGAGCTTCAAGAAATTCCGAAAGATATTGCTCGTTTATCTGATTTATATCTACTCTTTCGGCGTTTTTCGGAATTACCTCGCTGTAAAACTTTATAGGGTCGGTAACCTTTATCGAATAGTTACCGTGAGCTCTCAAAAAGAGCTCGGAATTATAAAAATTGTCAAAATAATTTACGGGAGTTCTCGTACCGAACTTGATACCCTTTATCTCTTGAAGGTTTATAAAATACGCCTTCTGAGCGTAAGAGGGTGTTCCCGAGAACTTAATTCTTCTGAACGCGTCGGCAAGCGCCTCGCCGAACTGACCGTTAAAAAGCGAGGGCGCTGACGAGTTGTCAACCTTATAATACCCCTCTTCAGCGGTGTAATCTATAATTTTTCCACCCTCGGTAAGTATCATAAACTGATTTGGATATACGTGAATTACCGAGCCGTTCGATATTACGTCACTCGAGCCGCGCTTGTTATTGTTTCTGCGCTCGCCGCGTCTTACGGCAACCGCCTTTGTAAAAACGGTGGTGTCGCTCATTTCGTCGGCTTCAAGAACCTCAAGCCATGAATCAGCAAGGTTTCCGCCGATAGCGTTAAAAGTAGCCTTAATTATACCCATTACAGTTCTCCTTTATTTATATTTTGCCGTTTTCCGAAGAGTCGTCGTCAATATAGCCGCTCGCCCTGCAGCGCATAAGCAGCTCCGAAGCAAATTCTTCGGTAATGCCCGCGTTTTTCGCTATTTTCCCGATATCCGACTCTCCCCTCTCTATTTCGGCGAGAATTATTTTGCTGCGTCCAAGATTTGAATACGCGATAAAATAAAAGGGCGAGCCGTAAAAACCGTGTGCAGTTATTGCTATGCACAGAGCCATGGGAAAATACCAAAGCTTAAGTATGGAAAAGATTATTCCCGCAATTGACAAAGCCCCAAAAACGACCGAAGCTATCGCAACCGTGAAAAAAAGTCTTCTCCTTTTTTCAAGCCGTTCCATATCTTAGTTATCCCAGTTTGTAAATACCGCGTTAACGTCATCATCCTCGTTGAATTTATCAAGCATTTTTTCCATATTTTCAATGTCCTCTTCGCTTGTAAGCTCAACGTAGGTTGACGGAACCTTGGCAAGATCGGCGGTTTCTATCTTATATCCAAGCGCAATTACGGCGTCGCGCACGGAATCCAAATCCGAGGGAGCGGTATAAATCTTATATTCGCCCTCGTCACCTCTGATGTCCTCAGCGCCCGATTCAAGCGCATCCTCCATTATTTTATCCTCGTCTATTTCGTCATCCTCGTCAACGATGGTGATAACGCCCTTCTCCTCGAAGAGATATCCGACGCATCCGTTCTGACCGAGATTTCCGCCGTATTTTGAGAACCACGCGCGAACGTTTCCTGCCGTTCTGTTACGGTTGTCGGTCGAGGTTTCAACGATAATGGCAACGCCCGACGGACCGTAGCCCTCGTAGGTTATTTCCTCGTAATTAATATCACTGTTATCGGTGAATTTTTTAATTGTGCGCTGAATATTGTCGTTAGGCACGTTGTTTGCCTTTGCCTTGGCAATAAGATCACGGAGCTTCGAGTTGTTATTCGGGTCGGGACCGCCCGCCTTGATTGCAACCGCCATTTCCTTGCCTATTTTCGTAAATATCTTAGCCTTTGCGGCGTCTGATTTTTCCTTTTTGTGTTTGATGTTATTCCACTTTGAATGTCCTGACATAATTATTACCTCGTATTTCTAAGATTAGATTTTTTCGGGGCTCTGCATACAAATTAAATGAAGAGCCGTTCCAAGCACCTGCTTCGTTGCGGCGGTGAGCGCAATTCTGTTCTTTTTCTGCTCGGAATCCTCGCAGTTAAGAATCTTGCATTCGTGATAAAAATAGTTGAAATCTGCCGCAAGGTCGAGAATATATCTCGTCACCACGCTGGGCTCGTAATCGTTGATAGCGCTTATTATACGCTCGGGGAAAACGGCAAGAGTTTTCGCAAGATTTGCTTCGGGCGCGGTCAATTCCGCGTCGGTCATCTCGCCTATGCAATCCGCCTTTTCAAGAATCGAAGACGCTCTTGCGTAGGTGTACTGAACGTAGGGTCCTGTGTTTCCGTCAAAGGAAAGAGCCTCCTCCATAACGAAATTAATATCTCTCATACGGTTGTTTGAAAGATAGTAGAATATCACAGCTCCGACGCCAACCTTCTCGGCAATTGCGCGGCATTCCTCATCATCGGGATGCTTTTCTTTGGCTATGCTGTAAACGCGGTTTATAGCCTCGTCAAACAAATCCTTAAGAAGTATTACGTTACCCGTACGCGTTGCGAGCTTTGCTCCGTTTATGCTGACCGTTCCGTAGGGCACGTGAACGAGCTTATCATACCAATCGTAGCCCATAAGCTCAACGACCTTGAACCACTGAGCAAAGTGAAGCGACTGAGCCGCACTCGTTACGTAAATGGCTTTGTCAAAATCATATTCACCCTTGCGGTATACTGCCGCCGCAATATCTCTTGTGGGATAGAGAGTCGAGCCGTCGCGCTTAAGTATAAGACATACAGGCATATTCCATTTTTCAAGATTTACGATTGACGCGCCGTCGTCAATTTCAAGAAGTCCCATATTGCGAAGCTTTTCAACCTGCGCGGGCATTTTGTCGGTGTAGAAGGACTCGCCCTTATAGCTGTCGAAATCTATGCCGAGAAGCTTGTAGGTCTTGTTGTACTCCTCAAGGCTGACGTCAACGAACCAACGCCAGAGCTTAAGATTTTCTTCATCTCCGTGCTCAAGCTTAGAAAACTCAGCGCGGGATTCGTCTGCAAGAGCCGAGTGCTTTTTCGCTGCCGCTTCCTCTTCTGAAAGACCTGCAACGCTTTCATCCTCTTCTGCCTTTATTTCGTTATTTATTCTGACGTAAAGCTTTACGAGCTCGTCGACGCCGCCGTCGGTAACCGTTTTTTCGTCACCCCATTTTTTATAGGCTACGATAAGCTTGCCGAACTGCGTACCCCAGTCGCCGAGATAGTTGATGCCGACGCACTTGTAGCCAGCAAACTCGTGAAGAAGCTTTAAGGAATGGCCGATAACGGTTGTACCGAGGTGGCCGATGTGGAAGGGCTTTGCAACGTTAGGCGAGGAATAGTCGAGAACCACCGTCTTCCCTTCGCCGCACATGGGCGAGCCGTATTTACCGCCAAGCTCAGATATATCGGACACTACCCTCTTTGCAAAGTCGCTGATGCTGATTTTGAAATTGAGATAACCGCCTACTGCCGACACCTCGGAAAATTCCGCAAAATCAACCGCTTCGCGAAGCGTTTCCGCAATCTGAATGGGAGAACGGCGCAGAGTTTTCGAAAGTCTGAAGCAAGGGAGCGCGATATCTCCCATATTTTTATCCGGCGGATATTCAAGCATTGAGAAAATCTCGTCTGCCGTAAGAAGATTTTCACCGAATTTATCAGCTACGCAGGATGCAAGCATCTCTGCCGTTTTTCTTTTTAATACAAGCATTTTGTTCTCCTAGCTTAAAGTGAATTTTTCATCTTAACGTATTTTTTGCCGTCAACGTCACCGTCGGTGAGGCGAACAGGTATAAAGGTCTGCATATTGAAGGAATACGCGAGAGCCGACTCAAGTCCGGATTCAAGATAAAAATCCCCATCCTTTTCAATAACCGTAACCTCGGGAACAGCCTCGCCCGATTCAAGACGGGCAGAAAGCTCGCCCACCTTTTCGCCGTCGGCAGAATCATCGGGATAGTAAAGCCTTTCGGGGCAAACGTACGCCGCTTTTTTATCTTTATCCTTTTTCCAATCCTCAAAGGCTTCTATCAGCTTATCGGCAACCTCTTCGGGCGTTGCGTTTGAGGTGTCTATTATGAGCGAATAATTTGAAAGGTCCTTTATATCAACTCCGTACTGAGTAAGATACCTCTTTTTTTCGCTTTCGCGGCGCGCCTTGGTTTGCTTCACCGTTTCCTCAAGAGTTGCGGAATGCTCACCTACTCTGTTCGCGCTCATTATACGAAGCGCGCTGGTTTCGGCATCGACCGAAAGATACACCTTAAACGTTCCCGCGGTGAAGTGCCACGCCATTCTTGAATCGATGATGAGGAGCTTGTCCACGTCAGAGAGCGCCTTGAGTCCGTCATCAATCTCATGGTCGATTTCGGGATGAGTTTCCATATAAACGTTAAGCTCAACAACGCTCATTCCGTGCTTTTGGGCAATCGAGCGGACTATTGCGCCCGTGGAATAGTACTCTGCGCCAAGTCGGTCAATGAGAATATCCGACACGGTGCTTTTTCCGCTTCCGAGATCACCCGCAAGTGAAATTTTATCCTTCATATATTTCGTATCTCCTAAAATATTTATTAACTATAATATTATATACTAAATTAAGTATATTGTCAAGGTGATGAAGCAAAAAACGTTACCGCACAACCAAAAAGAAAGAAGCGGAGATACTGAATTTCAATATCTCCGCCTTGAATTTTTTGTTGCTGTTAAAAACGTCCTAACAAAAGGCAGGTTGTTGAGATAAAACCAAACCATTGAAGGTTTTAGAAATACACCTGATAAGTCTGTGATTGGATAACCAAAAACGATACTTGCAACGACAAATCAATTAGTCGTCAATCCAAATAGCAAGCAAATCACCATTTTTTCGAATTATTGCATGCAAAACACCACCAAGCGCATTCGGTGACAGCGTGCCATAAACATGCCAACATTCTTCTTTTGTATCATAGGCAACTTTAATTTTTTTCTCAGGAATTTCAACGCTATATTTTTCCAACCATAACGATTTTGCCTTTTTAATAGCAATATTTTTGTTATCAACCTCTCCAACACTTTGTTCTGTTGAAAAAGTTTGTATTTCCCATTGATATTTTGTTAAACAAAATGTTTCACCTTTTGGCAGATTGGGTTCAACGGTTCTATATAATAAGAATAACAAGCTTAACCAACCTCCTATAAAGACTAAGAATAGAACAAACAAAATAATAAGTTTTGTTTTCATGATTTTCATTCCTTACTTCAACCATGGTGTTTTAGGTGATATTGGAAGATCTGAACATATTAAAATATCTTCTCCTGTTGCTGGATTATATTTTCTAAGCTCTCCATTTGGACCATGTACATATAATGGAATTTTATAATAATTAGCCCATTCCTTATCACCGTCAGAAAATCTAGTAATACCTTCCGAACTTCCCATGGGGTGTGTATGGAGTGCTGCAACTCTTTTTTTAAAGAGAGGTGCCTTAGGCACACTGACAAAACTGTTGCTTTTGTCTGTTTTTACCGTTTTATAGGTATATTTTGTCACTTTAGTTTTTACTGCTTTTGTTGATGTTGTAGTCCATGTCCACCATAAAAATCTATGTGTTATTTTCACAGTTTTATATGTTTTTACAGTTTTTTTAACAGTATAGATCGCCGTAGAATACTCCCATGTATTTTCCCATGTTAATTCCCCCAGATACTCGGCCGCATCTCTTGCAGCTTCATCCATAGTATCAAAGAGGTCTCTCGGTTTGTTGCCACCATAATCCACTTTGTTTACTGGATTACTTAGGCAATAAGCAAACATATTGCACCCTAAAACGCCCAAGGAAGTATTTACTTGTGAATCCATATTAATCCACCGACCGATCACCGAATCGTAATAACGGCTGGATACATAGTAAAGCCCAAGGTCAGCATCGTAGTAATAACCTCTATACTTGAACGGGTTGCTTGCTACCGAGGTTAATGCTCCGCCGTTGTGGTAGGTTGTAGTCGTGTTGCCCCAGGCGTCATATTTATAAGATATAAGCTTTGTTCCCGCATGGGTATATACTGCAACAACGTCGCCCTGCTGGTTCTTTTCAAACCAATAAGTATCCCATACGTCAGTAGCATAATCTGCTCCGTGGTATTGCATACCTATAGGCATACCTTGGCTGTCGTAGAGATATACTGTTACGTTTCCGCTTGTTTCCTCAGCCATAATCTGAGAGC
>SVRU01000076.1 GCA_015064665.1 Oscillospiraceae bacterium | reverse complement strand
TTGCACTTTCAATTCAATACTGTATTTCTTGTTCTTGCGCGATTTCCTTCGCATAAAAATAACCCCCTTAAAGTAGTCTTGAATACTTTTTGTTTTTTCAAGTGTCTACTTTAAGGGGATTATATCAATTAAAATGAGCTGCCTTCTTTATCGTAAAAGGCTATTAACCTATAAATGCACCGGAAGCGGTAAGACGGTCTTGAAGCTTTTTAACGTCTATTTCGCGTACTGCTTTTTTGTTTTCTGCGGCAAGCGCTGCTGCGGTGCCTGCGGCTTCGCCTATGCTGCAAACAGTGGGCATGATGCGGTAGGATGCTTGCGCTCCGTGATCCGAAGAAATGCAACGCCCCGCAATCAGCATATTGTCTACACCCTTCGGTATAAGGCTTCGGTAGGGTATCGTGTAATAATCCTCGCCTTTGAAAAAGTAGTGGCTTGTGCCCGTACCCTCCGGGTTGTGTATATCTATATCGTAATTGCAAGCCGCTATTCTGTCCTCAAAAACCGTTAACGCCTTGCAATCATTTTCGGTCAAAACGTAATCGCCGACTATCATTCTGCTTTCGCGAACGCCTATTTCTGCCGCAGTAGACAGAATGTAGGCATCCTTCATGCTTGAGGCATGTTTTTTCATAAAATCAAATACTTCGTAGATCTGTTTTCTTGCAATTAATTCAGCTTCGGTCACTTCAAATGCGGACGTTGGGTTCTTTTTTACGACACGGGTGGTATTAAAATGCAAAACGTCCTTGTGCATAGTCTTAAATACTAAAATGTTTTCTCTCGGATTTATAAATTCTCCCCGATTCAGATATTCGGCGTAAAGTCGGTTCATCTCTTCTTTTTCTTCGTAGAATTTCTCAACGTTGACACCGCCGACTCTGAAGCAAAGCGTCATGGGTTGACAAAGATTATCCGGCTCTCTTCCAAGCCTTGTGGGGCAATCCGATAAAAAAGCAAGCTGCGCATCACCCGTTGAGTCAATAAAATAATCAGCTTGAATTTCCTCGACTCCTCCAACTGTTGCGGCAAAAGCCGATTGAATAAGTCCGTCTTTAATCTCGGTTTTAAAAATATATGCGTGAAAAAGCAGGTCGATATTTTCTTTTTCAACCATTTCAAAAAGCACCAGTTTCAGTTTTTCTTCGTCAAATATCTTATAATAAGGGACGTATCCGTCAATTTTCATCAGATTTTGGACTATTTCGCTGAAAATACCGCGTGACAAATAGAGTCTCGTTCCGTCATCGTGAAATCCCCAGGATCTCATAAAGGGATTAACTAAACAGTTAACTGCCGCACCGCCCAAGGAATTACCCTTTTCAATGATTAATACATTTGCGCCTCCGCGCGCAGCGGCAATAGCTGCGGCCGTGCCTGCAAAGCCTCCGCCTACGACGGCAACGTCGTATTTTTTCATAATTAAAGGCCTCCTTATTTCTGATTTTTATTTAATTATAGCATGCAGAAAAACAAAAAACAAGTGACGTGAAATAAAAAACGGTATACTGTTGACTTTTTCAGGTACATTTGATACAATATATACATATACACATGTATATTAAATAATAAAAAATCGGATGATTATATGGAAATAACTGCTGATATAAAGGTATCGGTCATAATGCCGATTTATAATGCCGCAAGTTATCTCAGACCTGCGCTTGACAGTGCACTTGATCAGACTCTTTCAGAAATTGAGATAATTTGCGTTGACGACGGCTCGACGGATAACTCGCTTGAGATAATCAAAGAATATCAAGAGCGTGACGGAAGAGTAAGAATAATAACCGAAACCAACGCGGGAATCGGTCTTGCAAGAAATAACGGTATGCGCCGCGCGAGAGGCGAGTATATTGCCTTTCTTGATGCCGACGATTTTGCAGAGCCTGCCTTTCTTGAAACACTTTACAACATTGCGATTAAGGACAACCTTGATATAGCTATCGCAGGGTACGATTTATATAACAGCCGCAAGTCAAGATTTGAACCCGTCACCGAAGCGGAAAACAGTAATATTTTCAAGCAGGGAAAGGTTACCTCGAAAAACGAGTACCCCGATCATATCCTTTCTTCAACGACGGGGGCTGCGTGGAATAAGCTTTTCCGACGAAGCTTCGTAGAAGAAAAAGGACTTCATTTCTTGCAGGACGTTAGGATATACGAGGACGTGTTTTTTGTGACGTCGGCTATGTCGCTTGCTGAGAGAGTGGAAAAAATTGATAAGGTGATGATTCATCACAGAATACATTCAGAGCAAGCCCGTGTCAAGTTTTTGAACAAATATTATCATCAGATACCCTTTGTATATCTTAAAATCAAGGAATTTCTTGTTCATAACGGTATGTACGCGCCCCTGTTCCGCTCCTATTTGAATTTGTCGGCAAGCCGCTCTAACAGAATCTTTAATCGCCTGACAGGTGATGAAAAGAAAAATTTCTGGAATATATTGCACAACGAATATGCCGAGCTTCTCGGCTGGCAGGGTAAGGATGCCTCGGATTTTGACAGTGACGAGCTGTGTCGTTTCGTTGTGTTTGTTCAGCTCTACAATTTTGATGAGTACAAACGCCGCCTTAACAGAAAAGGTGAGCTGAGGGTAGTGGGCAACGTAAAGCAGAATATTGAAATTGCAAAGAAAAAAAGACGCTTCCGCGCCTTTCTTTCAAGAATATTTAAAAAGAACTATTGATTATTACGGTGAGATTAGTACGAACGCGCTCTGTGTTCTTAATTTTCAGAATTTTTGATACTTATCTCTTGCGGCTAATATAACAAATTAGACCTTGAACAACTGCGTAATGTCCGTTGGTTAACAAGGGCTTTTGTCTCTTGTTTTTACGGTGTTTGTTTTTTTGCTTCTTTATGATATAATGACGCTATGGAAAAAATTGTGTTTTAGGGAGGAAGTCATGAAAAGAAGAATCATAAATGTTTTTTGCATATTGACTGTTTTGGTGATTTTTGTTTTTTCTTTTATTTCTTGTGGCGGTGATAGCAAGACTGCTGTTTCAATATCTGTGAATTTTGATGAAACTGTACAGATTTATGAAAACACATCGCTTGACGAGTTGAAGAATTCTTTAACCGTTGAGGTTTTCTACAGTGACGAAACAAGTGAAGAGATAAATGATTATACTCTTTCAGGTGTTTTAATTAAGGGGGAGAGTACCGTTATCGTAAAATATGGCAATTTTAAAAAGAGCTTTACCGTCAATGTTCTTGAAGGAAATGCACATACTCACTCGCTTGTTGATTACGAAGCTAAAAGCGCAACGTGTACCGCGGTGGGATGGGAAGCTTATGTTGAGTGCTCGGATTGCGGTTATTCCACTTATACCGAAATCAAAGCTTTGGGTCACAATTACGTAAACGGTATTTGTTCTCGATGTGAAATACCGGTTGAAAGTGTCGGATTGAAATTCGAAGCCAAAAACGATTATAAGAAAACCTGTCATGTGACCGGTATAGGCACTTGCACTGATACGTATATAGTGATTCCGGCAAAAGCTCCGAATGGATATGATGTAGTGGGAATCTGGGAATCGGCATTTAGAGATTGCAGAAATATTACAAACGTATATTTACACGAAAACATAGAGTATATCGGTTCGCAAGCCTTTATGGGCTGTACGAGTCTTAAGGATTTAACTATTTCCGAAGGCGTGAAAAGAATAAGCGGCAGCGCGTTCCGCGAATGTTCAAGTCTTACAAGCTTGACGGTTCCGGATAGTGTAGAGTTTATTGATGAATGGGCTTTTTCCGATTGCACAGGGCTTAAGACGGTAACTATCGGAGACGGAGTTGCCTTAATTGACGACTTTGCGTTTATGGGCTGCAGAGGCCTTGAAAGCTTGAGCATAGGAAACGGTGTAAAGGAAATTGGTATGCATGCGTTTAGCATGTGCTCAAGACTTTACGAGCTGACAATTCCCGACAATGTGAATACAATCAATGAGCATGCCTTTGAATATTGCATAAGTCTTACAAGCCTAAAGATAGGCAGAGCCGGAAGAAGAATTCACGAAAATGCTTTTAGTGAATGCCATAAGCTTGTTGAAGTAATAGATATGTCTGGCTTTGAAAAGGATTTTTGGGGTGTATACCCGCTCGAAAAACATACAGGCGAAACTAAAATAGTTAATCAAAACGGATACCTGTTTATAACTTACGCAAACGTAAATTATCTCCTTGGATATGTTGGGGCTGATACCGAGTTATCTCTTCCTGAAAACTATAACGGTGAAAAATATGAGATTTATAAATACGCGTTTTATAACCGTAATGATATAACGAGTGTCAGGATATCCGATGGCGTAGTGAAAATAGGAGAACGTGCGTTTTCCTATTGCACAAATCTTGTAAGTGTTGTATTTGAGAATACTACGGGGTGGTTCATTTCTAAAGATTTAAGCGCAACAAGCGATATATATGTTAACGTAACAGATGCGGAGCAAAATGCAGAATATCTCGTGTCGATATACGACAGCTATTATTGGAAACGGTCTGAAAATTAATAATGTAGATTACATAATTAAAAAACAAGAAAAGAGGGAAGAAAGTTTATCCTTGCGGTTGGCTTTCACCCCTCTTTTTTGTATTATATGAATTTCTTCAGAAAAGCGCGGGCTTTCGAGCCTTTTTTGAAAAGGACAATGCCGATTCGGTAGACAAATCCGTTATGGATAAAGCGGTGTTTTTTCGGTATATCGGCTTTGGGTATCATGACGTCCGGGGTGCCGCGGGTCTTTATTGCTTTTCCGGAGCTAATCAGTCTTCTTACACAATTTGCCGTGTAAGCGTCACTCTGTGAGTATTTTATGGATAACGGTTTTTTGGATTTCCATATTGAAAGCAGTATTCGGTCAATTTCTTTAAAATTTTTCCCAAGTAACGTTGTTACTATATATCCTCCCGCGTCCATAAGCGTAGAATTCTTAAGCTTGTCTATTGAGTACTTTTCTTTAATTATCGGAAAAAGCGTGCCGTGTCCGTTTGCTTTCGCTAAAGAATAATGTGTTCGTGCCATAAGCTTTTCCCAATCTCTTAAATGATGAAGAATCTCGTCTTTATATCGGTTTTCACCAATGTTCCGCCTCATTATTGAGAAGCAAAAGCTCATGCTTTCAATTTGACTTAAAATTCTTTCTTTGGTCGTGGCATTGACCGATTGAGATGCGTGAATGCGGTAGAAGTAGAACCCCGTGTGAATATTTTTGATTCTTTTTGCCTCGCGCCAAGCAAAGAAATTAATTGCGGCATCCTCTGCATATGAGGCACTTTTCGGATACCCCTCGTTTTCAAGCCTTAGAAAAGCCTTTTTTAAAAGCTCGGTGCGGTAAAGCTTATTCCAAAGCACGTAAAATGAATGATACCTGCCGCCATATTTGAAGAAAGTACGCAGCTTTTCATCGCTGCAAAGGTCAATATCACCGCTTACGGTTTCGTCTTTACGGCAGTAATACCGCGCACTTTCCGTATGGAATGCCCAGCCGTTGATGATTATATCAGTCCCTGTTTTTTCGGCTTCGTTGAGCATTGGAAGATGATAGTCGCATGATACCGTGTCGTCGGAATCGCAATAAACGCAAAATTCCCCCTGCGCCATTCTTAAGACCGCCTCCCGTGCGGCATAAATTCCGCGGTTTTCGGTTTTTCTAAGCATTGCACCGTATTTTTTTGCTATATCTGAATAATCCCTGTCCGAGCCGTCATCGAGTATGCATATTTCGTAATTTCCCCTTATTCCATCGAGGGTTGATTCGGTAATGCTCCGAAGACATTCATCAAGATACTTTTTGTCGGTATTATATACGCATATTAAAACCGACAGCCTCATTGTATATAGCCTCCTTTTTTCTTGCTTTTTGTAAACTAAAGATTACGTTTATTAAGTTTGGCCCTTCGCCTGCTTTGGATTCTTTTCAGCAAAAAACGGGGAATCAGTCCGACAATTAAAGGTTTTATTACATACGGAAACGCCCGTGGCATAAGTCCAAGCTTTTTGAATCCGCGAAAACGAACCAGTGTCTCATTAATCCGGTATCTGTATTTTCTTCGTTTCATTGCTTTTTTGTCTTCGAAGAAATAATAGAGAGGCTCGCTGAGGTTTTCACCGACGGAGAAAAGCTGCATTCTCATAAATAAATCATAGTCTTCGTTTCTGACACATCTTTTCTCCGTACTGTATCCGCCTGCACGCAAAAGCGCCGAGCGTTTAAAAATAACCGTTCCGTGCTTGTAGGGGTTGTTGAAAAAGAAGTCTTTTGGACTCACCCTTTCGGGCATTGTTTCCTTGCTCTGCACTCCGTTTTCGTCAAATAGGTATATGCTTGTTCCTAGTATTGCCGTTTTGGGATGAGAATCAAGATAGCTTATCTGCTTTTCAAATCTTGTCGATGCGCTGAAATCATCACAGTCGTGTCGGGCAATATACTCTCCCTGCGCTGCTTCAATACATCTGTTGAGTGTGGGGGCAAGTCCGAGATTTTTATCGTTTTGTAAAATTATTAATCGGCTGTCGGCCTGTGCGTATTTCTTAAGTATTTCAAGCGTGTTATCCGTTGAGCCGTCGTCGCAGATTATAAACTCAAAATCCGTAAAGCTCTGATTCAAAATGCTCTCAATGGATTTTCTGAAATGAGGGCATTCATTGGCATTGTATGCACCTGTTATAACTGATAATCTCGGCATATCGCTCCTCATATCTCGGTCGGGAGAATTTTTGTCGAAAGGAAATTTTCATATGCGCCGCAAATTTTCTCCGCATTATCTCCGAATGCTATTTGTCTGCCGTGATCAAGCCACAGTATTTTGTTGCACATTGAGCGCACCTGATTAATCGAATGGGAGACCAGGATTGTTGTTGCACCGCTGCAAATAATTGATTTCATTTTTGCCTCGCTCTTTTCTTTGAACGCTCCGTCACCGACCGAAAGAACCTCGTCGAGAATAAGTATATCTGGATTTACGAGCGAAGCAATAGAAAAGGCAAGACGGGATTTCATTCCCGAGGAGAGCTGCTTGAAGGCTCTGTCCTCGAATTCCGAAAGTTCGGCAAACTCAAGTATATCCAGATAGGTGTTATCCATAAATTTTTTTGTGTACCCGAGCATTGCTCCTCTGAGATAAGTGTTTTCTTTGACCGAAAGATCTCCGTCAAATCCCGAACCGAGCTCAAGCAATGCCGCGATTTTTCCGCCACAGAAAACCTCTCCCTCGGTGGGTATCATGATTCCGGATATTGCTTTGAGCAGGGTCGATTTTCCGGCACCGTTCGTTCCTATAATACCGAGCATGTCACCGCGGTTTATCGAGAAGGTAATGTGTCTGTCTGCCCAGAATTCATGAGTTTTATAGTTGCGCGTGATTTTTCGGATTATATATTCCTTTATTCCGATTTCCTTGAAATCCCCCGCCATGTAACGAATGGAAACGTCTTTGCAAGCGAGAATTGGAGAGGTGTGATTCATGCGTTTTTTCCTTTCGTAGCTTTGAGGGAAAATTTACACGTAATAAATAAATTTATGATTGTATTTCTTGTAAATGAGCGCTCCGACGGCAAATGATAAAACGGCATATGCGAGAGCAAGAATATTAAACTCGGGTGAGGGAAATCTGCCGTCGATTACAACGAGTCTGAAATACCTGATATAAACGTATACGGGATTAAAGTTGAAAAGCAACTGTATTTTCTCCGAAAAATTATCTACGGTATAAAAAATTGCCGACATGTACATGAGAAGTGTTGTAAATACACCCCAAAGATACTGCATATCGCGGAAGAAAACAAAAAGTGCCGACAGGATAAGTCCGACTCCAAGATTGAATATAACAAGGCAAAAAATCGGAATGATAAGAGCGAAAAATACCCAACCGAACGTAATTTTGTCAATAATGCAGAAAAGAAAAAATACTACAAGTGTAAGTCCGAAATTTATAAGAGAAGAAATGTTTTTCGAGAAGAGAAAGAGATATTTCGGCAGGTTAATTTTTGAAAATATGTCTGCATTTCCAACGAGCGAGGCCATTCCGCCCGAGGTAGAGTCGGTGAAAAAGGAGAAAACAATGTTTCCGCAAAAAATATAGGTTGTATAGTGAGGCTGCGAGCGGCCGAAAAAATTCTTGAATATCAGCGTCATAATCAAGAGACTCAGAAGCGGTGAAAGCAGGCTCCATAGCACGCCGAGGTAGGTGCGCTTGTATTTCTTCTTGAAATCCCTCTTTACAAGCTCCGAAAGAAGAAAGCCGCGCTCTTTAAGTTTTAAAATGAGTTTGAACATATGAGTGTAATAATTCCTTTTCGGTATATTGTCAACTAGCATCATTTTTTCCTAATATGCTTAATTTTACTCATTTTACACATAATAATTTTAATTGTTGTGAGTAGTCCTTAATTTTCAGAGCTATGGAGGAAAAATGAAACGAATCGATATATCGGTAATAATTCCGTGTTATAATCAGGAAAATTATATAAAACAGTGTCTTGACAGTATTTTAAACCAATCGTTTCGCAATTACGAGATAATTGCGGTCGACGACGGCTCATGCGATAAAACGCCGGCGATTCTCTCGGAATACAAAAAACGCAATAAAAATATAAGGGTATTCAGCACCTCAAATAAAGGCGCGGGCGCGGCAAGAAATTTCGGACTTACAAAAGCCGTGGGGGATTTCGTGCTTTTCATGGATTCCGACGATTTTCTTGAGGAAGACGCTCTTGGCGTTCTCGGTGAGCTTATCGGCAAGACTCGCGCGGATATCTGTTTTTTTAACTTTAATACCTACGACGATAAAAGCGGCAAGGTCAGCGAGAAAAAAATGTTCGAAAATCTTGAGGAGCGATTGCTTTACAACCGACGGGAATACGGATATTCAAGGACGAAATTTGAGGATAAGAAAGAGTTTTTTATGTGGTCCTACGTTGCTCCCTGGAACAAAATATACCGACGGGATTTCATAATCGAAAATCGGCTTCTGTTTGACGAGCTTTTTTCTACTAACGACAGAACCTTTTATTTTTCTTCGCTTATAAAATCAAAGTCCTTGGTAACGCTTGACGCCACCCTGATAAACTACCGCATCAACAACACCGCGTCATTGACCGGAAGCTATGATTCAGAAAAGCTTGAAAACCGAAAACATGCATACAATTCCTCTCTTCGATTCATAAACCGAGACGACAAAGCTCTTTGCGATGCGTTTTTTAAGGTTACGGTGCTTGATTTCGTTTCGTTTTGCAATCTGGTGGAAAAGTCCGAAAGGTATGATGTTTTTCTGAAAACGGCGGATTTTTTTACACGGATGGACAAAACCAACGTAACCTGCATATCCGACCCTAAAGATATTGTTGGATTTTATTATCGGTTCTTTTCGGAAAGCGTGTATCTGGCGTTTGAAGAGAAAAGAAGAAAAGTTCCGATAGTTATGGCTACCAACGATAAATACTTGCCTTATCTTTCGGTGACGCTTGAATCTCTTGCCGCACATTCGGCTGCCGATTGCTTTTACGACGTATATATTCTTCACACGGGGCTTTTGGAAATCGACAGATTGAAGGCGTGCTGCGCGGCAAGGGAGGGGATGCACGTAAGATGGCTTGACGTCGGATGCCTTGTCAACAGATTGCCATTGTATTCAAAGGGGCATTTCAGCGTGGAGATGTATTACCGTATTCTTATCGCCGAGCTTCTTTGGCATTATGAGAGGGTTTTGTATATCGACTGCGATACCGTTATAAATTCCGATATTGCAGAATTTCTCAAAGTAGATCTCGACGGTGCAATAATCGGCGCCGTTAAAAATCCGCTTGATGACGATATGGGAAGGTACGTAACCGGCAGGCTCGGAATGAATTGCGACGACTATTTCAATTCGGGGGTGCTTATTATAGATACCGAGCTGTTTAAAAAGCACAGTATAAAGAAGCGTTGCTTTGATTTGCTGTCGGGCAATCGATCGCTTGCCTGCCCTGATCAGGACGTTCTCAATATTTCCTGCAACGGCAGATGCGTTTATCTTGACGAAAAGTGGAATTTTCAGACGGGAAACCGCGCCTATTCGGCTGAATACAAGTATTCGGTGCTTGACGAAATAAAAATAGTTCATTTTACTACCGGCAATAAACCGTGGAACACGCGGGGGCTTGCTTTGTCGGAGCAGTTCTGGAAATACGCGCGAAATTCTCCGTTTTACGAAGATATACTGCTTGATTATTTCAGATGCGTGTTCAAAAAAGAAAAGGTGTTTGAAAACGACGTTTCCGTCACGCACGGGCGAAATCTTATTAATAACCGCAATCAGAAGCATTATACGGTTGTAAACTCAGAGCATGAGAGCAAAAAAAATCCTGCAAGCTGGCCGTTCAGAATGATACGTAAGTTCTTTTTTCATTGGCAAAATTACGGCTTGGCATCTGCTCTTAAGAGAGTGCCGGTAAAGATAAGATATGCCAAAAACCGATTGCTCGGCAGGGTAGATGAGAATAATAATTATATAATAAAAAGCAGGGAAAAACAAAGCACGAAGCATCAATTTCAAACGGAGAAAAAGATGAATATAAACGAATATTTTTCAAATCCGAAAAAATTCAAAAATAAAATAATAGTCATGTCCCTTAAGGATGAGGGAAGCAGATATATATCGGGATTTTACGCGAGGGGAAATCTTGGTCTGTCAATGAAGATAGGTTTTCGCGATTCCTACGTTGCCGTGGTTGATATGAAACGCGATTTTGTGTACGAGTCGGCCTCGAAATCCAAAATTGAGTGCTCATACAGGGTTGGCCGCAAGTATATCGACGTTGTGAGCGCGGGGTTTGAAGCCGGAAATACATCGTCGGTTAAGGTCGGAGAAATGGAGTATTCGCTAAATATGGGCGGAATTAACGTTGTTGTTTTAAAAAGCAGATCCCTTGCGCCCGCCGACAGCTTCGTATGTAACAGTTATTTAGATGAAAGTTTAAATATAAAAAGAAAAGATGAATAAACAATAGAAAAATATTTTTTAAAAACTATTGACAAACCACTCCTAAAGTGTTACAATAGTGGAGCGAGTCTATAAAAGGGGTAACTATGCCCATTTGTAGATTTGTAATATTTTGAGAAGGAGGAAAATTATGCCAACCTTTAACCAGCTCGTAAAACAAGGTCGTACGGACAAGACTTATAAGTCCAAGTCCCCCGTTCTTCAGAAGGGTCTTAACTCTCTTAAGAACAAGCAGACGGACCTTAGCGCGCCCCAGAAGAGAGGCGTTTGCACCAAGGTTACAACCGTAACCCCCAAGAAGCCTAACTCGGCTCTTCGTAAGATCGCCAGAGTAAGACTCACTAACGGAATGGAAGCTACATCCTACATTCCCGGTATCGGTCACAACCTTCAGGAGCACTCGGTCGTTCTTATCCGTGGCGGACGTGTTCGTGACTTGCCCGGTGTACGTTACCACGTAATTCGCGGTACGCTCGATACTCAGGGTGTTGCAAACCGTAAGCAGAGCCGCTCCAAGTACGGAGCAAAGCGTCCGAAGAAATAATCAGGTACATTTTCGGACAACATTGTGCTCACGTGCTGTGATGGTATAGATTTTCTTTATATAAATCGCAAAACGAGCACTAACGAATTTAATATTCGAGTACCTATGATATCATAATTTTAATGAAGGAGGGAAGTACAGTGCCTAGAAGAGGTCAAATTTCCAAGAGAGACGTATTGCCGGATCCGCTTTACAACTCCAAGCTTGTAACTAAGCTTGTTAACAATATTATGCTGGACGGTAAGAAAGGCGTTGCTCAGAAGATTGTTTACGATGCATTCGCAATGATCGAAGCAAAGAGCGGCGAAAACGCACTTGACGTATTCGTAGCAGCTCTTGAAAACGTAATGCCCGTGCTCGAGGTTAAGGCTCGCCGTGTCGGCGGTTCTAACTACCAGGTACCCATGGAGGTTCGCGCAGAGCGCAGACAGACTTTGGGTCTTCGTTGGATCATTAACTATTCCAGAGCCCGCGGTGAAAAGACTATGGCTGAAAGACTCGCTGCAGAGATCATGGATGCCAAAGC
Source organism: Oscillospiraceae bacterium (assembly GCA_015064665.1). Next base: position 1,515 of record SVRU01000076.1, on the reverse strand, counting down.
CGGTATGGGCGGAGCTTTCAAGAAGAAGGAAGACACCCACAAGATGGCAGAAGCAAACAAGGCTTTTGCTCACTACAGATTCTAATCGTTATAATTAAGGAGAAATTTCAATGCCTAGAGAATATTCGCTTGAACATACCAGAAATATTGGTATAATGGCACATATCGACGCTGGTAAAACTACCACAACCGAAAGAATCCTTTTTTATACCGGTAAAACTCACCGTATGGGCGAAACCCACGACGGTGGTGCAACGATGGACTGGATGGCTCAGGAGCAGGAGCGCGGAATAACCATTACCTCTGCTGCTACTACTTGCTATTGGGTTCCCACCGAGTATCAGAAAGATGAGGCGGCTGCAAAGGCTAACAAGTACAGAATCAACATCATCGATACCCCCGGCCACGTTGACTTTACAGTTGAGGTTCAGAGATCTCTCAGAGTTCTCGACGGCTCGGTAACCGTTCTTTGCGCAAAGGGCGGCGTTGAGCCCCAGACGGAAACCGTTTGGAACCAGGCTAATGAGTATAAAGTTCCCAGAATGTGCTATATCAACAAGATGGACATTATGGGTGCGGATTTCTTCCGCGTTGTTAAGATGATTAAGGACAGACTTCGCGCGAACGCAGTTCCCGTGCAGCTTCCCATCGGCGCAGAAGGTTCCTTCCGCGGAATTATCGATCTCATGGAGATGAAGGCTGACGTTTATTACGACGACCTTGGTAAAGACATGAGAGTTGAAGAGATTCCCGATGATATGAAGGAAATGGCAGAAGAGTACCGTAAGAACATGGTTGAGTCCATTTGCGAAACGGATGAGGCGCTTATGGAACGTTATATCATGGAAGAAGAGATTTCCGCCTCGGAACTCAAAGCGGCTCTTCGAAGAGCTACTATCGCAAACGATATTATTCCCGTTTGCTGCGGTACCTCTTATAAAAACAAGGGAGTTCAGAAGCTTCTCGACAATATCGTTGAGTATATGCCCGCTCCCACGGATATCGAAGCAATCAAGGGCGTAAATCCCGACACGGGTGCCGAGGATTGCCGTCATGCAAGTGACGACGAGCCTTTCTCCGCTCTTGCATTCAAGATCATGACCGACCCCTTCGTCGGTAAGCTCTGTTTCTTCAGAGTTTATTCCGGCTCAGTCCAGAAGGGTACTGCGGTCTACAACTCCACCAAGGATTCAGACGAAAGATTCGGACGTATTCTTCAGATGCACGCAAACGAGAGAGCTGATATCGACGTTTGCTACGCAGGTGATATCGCCGCCGTTGTCGGTGTAAAGAACACTACGACCGGTGATACCTTCTGCGATGAGAAGAATCCTATCATTCTTGAGTCCATGGTATTCCCCGAGCCCGTTATTCGTCAGGCTATCGAGCCTAAGACGAAGGCAGGTCAGGAGAAGATGGGTATTGCTCTTGCAAAGCTTGCTGAAGAGGATCCCACCTTCAGAACCTACACCGACGATGAAACCGGACAAACCATCATCGCAGGTATGGGATCGG
>SVRU01000075.1 GCA_015064665.1 Oscillospiraceae bacterium | reverse complement strand
TCGCCGCCCTCTCTTCCAAAGGGAGAGGCTTTTTCTTAGCCCCATTATAACACAAATCGGCAGGGGAAACAAGTTCTCTGCCGAAAATTTTTCACCTGTCATTTCTCCGCTAAGAATGCAGAGAGAAAGAGCCGCTTTTGTTTTGCGTTTTACGAGCAACGCTCATTTATTAAAATGATCGCCTTCAAATCTTGTTCAAACTTATATCGAAAAAATTAAAAAATTCATTTTCGGTTTATTTTACTGTGTTATAATCGTACCGTAAAAGTAGAATTTCGTCGAAAAGAGGAATTTTCAAGTGGACAGTAAAGAAATATATTTTAAGCTTGACGGTGCACTTTTTGAAAAAATAGTAACGGCAGGCGCAGACAAGCTTTGGGCAAACAAAAAGGAGATAAACGATCTGAACGTTTTTCCAATTCCCGACGGAGATACGGGAGATAATATGTATATGACCGCATCGGGCGGTATCGGCGCTATCAAGCGAGAGGACTCTCAGTCAGTTGCGGCAAAATCAGCCGCCCTTGCAAGAGGAATGCTCTTTGGCGCGAGGGGAAACTCGGGTGTTATCCTTTCACAGTTCTTCGAGGGAATTGCGAGAGGGCTTAACGGCTACGAGGTGGCAGATCCCGAGATCTTTGCATCGGCTCTTTCGTCCGGTGTTAAGAAGGCGTATTCCTCCGTTGAGCGCCCTGTTGAGGGAACAATGCTGACGGTTTTGAGAGAATCCGTTGAATATGCATCCGCAAGGCTTTCTGCCGATAGCTCGTTAAACAGCCTAATGCTTGACGTTGTGGCTGAAATGCGCCGCTCTCTTGACAGAACGCCTGAGCTTCTTGAGGTGCTTATGGAGGCGGGTGTTGTTGACAGCGGCGGAGCGGGAGTATTGAAGATTGCCGAGGGTATGCTCGGAGCGCTTCTTGGTGAAAGCTATGAATCTGCTGCTATGGGAACAGAGGCGAAGGACATAGACTTCTCAAAATTCGGAGAAGACAGCGTTATGACCTTTGGTTATTGCACCGAGCTCCTTCTTCAGCTTCAGAGATGCAAGGTCGATCCGGAGAGTTTTAGCGAAAAGGTGATCGTTGAATATCTTGAAACAATAGGTGATTCGATAGTTGCCGTTAAAACGGGATCAATAGTAAAGTTGCACGTTCATACGCTTGAGCCTTATCGCGTTCTTGAATTCTGCCAGCGCTTCGGAGAATATCTCACGGTTAAAATAGAGAATATGACTCTTCAGCATAACGAAACGGGTGAGGACTTTGCAACGAAACGCAAAAAGAAGCCGAAGGGAAAGCGCAAGAAATTCGCGCTTGTAACCGTTGCCAACGGCGATGGAATGACCGAGGCATTCCGCGAGTCAGGCGCCGACTTTGTAATAGACGGAGGGCAGGGAAACAATCCGTCGATAGATGATTTTATAGATTCGTTTGATACGGTTAATGCGGATGATATTTTCGTTCTTCCGAACAACGGAAATATAATTATGGCTGCAAAGCAGGCAGCATCAATGTATGAGGGTTCATCCGTTCACGTCATAGAAACAAAGAATTTCGGAGAGGCTTATTCTATTCTTTCAATGCTTGATTATTCGTCGGGAAATGCCGAGGATATTGAGGCTGAGATGAGAGTAAATATGCAGGGCTCCGTGACGGGTATGATCACAAGCTCGATAAGAAGCGTAACGCTTGACGGAGTTGACGTCAAGGAAGGCGAGTACATAGGCTTCACCAATAAAACGATGCTGACCTCGTCGTCCAGTCTCACAGATACCTTCGGAGAGCTTGCGGATAAGCTTTCTGCCAAGGAAAAGAGCTTTATGGTTTTGTTTATAGGCCGTGACGTTTCGAATGACATTCGCGATGAGGTTTCGGCACTTGTAGAAGAACGTTATCCCGATCTTGAGTTTTATCCCGTCGATGGCGGCCAAGACGTTTACGATTTCATAATGATACTTGAATGACGTCACTTGAAAAACTGATAACCATTCTTGCGGTGCTCTTGGTGTCCGCCGTCTTGCTTTCGGTGCTTGAGCATAAGCTAAGAAAACGCTCACTTGTCGCGGCTCTCGTCTGTCTTGGATTAAGGATTATAAATCCTCCGCATTCAGAGAAGGATGCCAAAAGAAGGCTGAGAAAATATGGAAAAAAGAATGCTTGTCCGTATAAGCTTCCGCATATTAATAAAAGGGGAATTCATATTACGGAGTGCAGTGTGGCGGGTATTCAATGCTTTGTCTTTGAGTCTGCCGGAGCAGGGGAAAACGTGATTTATCTGCACGGTGGAGCGTATGTGCGTAATCCAAGGATAAGCCATATAAGATACTTGATCCGTCTTGCAAAAATAGCAAAGATAAGAATCTTTATGCCGCTTTATCCGAAAGCCCCGTTTTATTGTGCAGATAAAACACGTGATAGAATGCTTGAATTTTATAGAGAGCTTCTTCCTAAAACAGGAACTCCTGTTTTGATGGGAGATTCATCCGGTGGCGGTCTTGCAATGCTTTTGTGTGCGGAAATAGGCAGAAATGGTCTCCGGGTGCCAAGAAAACTCATTCTTTTCTCACCGTGGGTTGACGTCTCTCTTGATAATCCCGATATTTTAAGGTACGAAAGCTTGGATCCATTGATCTCGCTTTCCGAGGTGAAGTATTACGGTAAAGTGTGGGCGGGAGATGAGGACGTATATTCTCCTCGCGTAAGTCCTATATTTGAATCGGAAAGGCATTTGCCAAAATCTTATATTTTCGCGGGAGGACGTGAGCTTATCTGTCCCGATCTTATAAGACTTCACGAGAGATTGGACTTTGAGGGGGTAGAGCATAGCTTCATCCTACGCGCCGGAATGAATCACGTATATCAGATATATCCGATCCCGGAGGCTCGGGCTGAAGTTAAGCTGGTTTCGGAAATAATAAATAACAGAGGTTGATATGAAAATTTTAATTGATGCCCTCGGATGTGACGATCAAGATTCGTTCATAAGAGGAATTGCAGATGCAATAAATGAAATAAAGGACGTAGAGATCGTTGTATCCGGCTCCCGTGAATATATAGAGGATAAGCTCAAGGATAAGGCTTTTGATAGATCGCGCCTTGAGTTCATTGATGTTCCGGAGGTTATAACCAACGATGATGCGCCCGTTATGGCAATCAGAAAAAAACGCAATTCATCTCTCGTTGCGGCGTATGAAGCGTTACGTGACAGAGAGGATATACCTATAATGATAACCGCAGGAAACTCAGGTGCAGTTATCGCAGGCGCAATACTCGTCCTCGGCAGAGAGGACAGACAGGACAGACCAACTCTCGTAACCTTCTTCCCGAACGATAAGGGAGGAGAGACCTGCCTTGCAGACTGCGGTGCAAACGTTGACTGCCGTCCCGAGCATCTCGTTAAATTCGCAGGCTATGCATCGGATTATATGAGGCGTGTTCACGGCATTGAACGCCCGAGAGTTGCGCTCCTTTCCGTTGGAACAGAGGATAAAAAGGGCAATATACAATCGAAGGAGGCATTTAATCTTCTTCGGGAAAGTGAGTTGAATTTTGTCGGAAATATGGAGGCAAGAACCGCCCTTTCCGGTGACGTTGACGTAATCGTTGCCGATGGCTTCCACGGAAATATACTCCTTAAGAGTATAGAAGGAACGGCAACGTCGGTAATACGCCGCCTTGTTTCATTCCTTATGAAAAATCTTCCCGAGGGATACGATCCCGCGTTTATCGGAAAAGCAGTTGACGGGCTTCGCAGAACAATAGATTTCAACACTCAGGGCGGCGCCGTTCTCCTTGGCGTTAAGAAGCCGATAATAAAGGCTCACGGCTCAGCAAATTCCGAAACTGTTGTAAACACGGTTAAGCAGGCATTAAGAATTATAAAATAAAAAAGAAGGGAAATGGAATAAAATGAAAAAATTTGTAATTATAACAGATTCATGTAGCGATCTTGATAAGGAGCTTCGCGCAAAATATGATATCCAATATGTCCCAATGCATTTCAGCATTGACGGTAAGGATTATGTTGCAAGCCTTGATTGGGACGAGATATCCGCTCCCGATTTCTATAACGTAATGCGCGGCGGAAAGAGGATAATGACCGCACAGGTAAATGCCAACGATTATATCGCGGCTTTCGAGGATGCGATAAACAATGGATATGACGTCCTTTCTATTTCTTGCTCTGCAGCCCTTTCCGCATCGGTAAAGGCGAGCTACACGGTGAGAGATTCGCTCCTTGAAAAGTATCCCGATGCAAAGATTATCTGCATAGATGCACTGAATTCCTGTTCAGGGCTTGGTATGATCTGTATTGCAGCAGCAGAGCTTCGCTCAGAGGGAAAGAGCATAGAGGAAACCGCTTCTTGGGTTGAAGAAAACAAGCTTAAATTTAATCAAGAGGCAACAGTTGATAAGCTTACCTACCTCAAGCAGGCGGGAAGAGTTTCTGCCGCAAGCGCATTTTTCGGCGGAATCTTCAACGTAAAGCCAATTATTATCAGTGATGTTGGAGGCAAAAATGCCGCAATAGAAAAGGTCAAGGGCAGAAAAACCTCGATTGACCGTCTTGCAGAGCGCTTCAGCGAGGAATATGAGCCCGGCCGTGAAATAGTTATCGCACACGCTGACTGTCCTGCGGATGCCGAGCTTCTTAAGGAGGCTATCCTCGGAAAGCTCGAAAATAAAAACGTAAGTGTCAGAACCGCATACATAGGACCGATAGTCGGTGCATCCGTAGGTCCCGGCACTATCGCAGTTTATTTCTACGGTAAAGCTGTCAGCTACGATGCATCCTGTGCTGAGTGATGAATATGAAGCACAAGGCGCCGAAAAAGAGGCGTCAGCCGATATTTTTCTTTGTCAGAGCATTCTTCAGCATTTTTCTAAAATCAACTGTTGAAAGCGAAATCGACGTGATTCCTGAAAATGCGATCATAGTAGCAAATCATTCCGCAAAATCAGGTCCAATGGCAATAGAGGTAAGCTATCCTCATTTCAATGTAAAGTGGGGCGCTTATCAGATGATGGAGGGGTATAGATCTCGTTTTTTGTATCTTCGCAATGTGCTTTACAGACAAAAGCTCGGCAGAGGAAGGGTATATTCAAGCATCAAGGCGTTTTTTGAAGCAATACCGTCAAAAATGCTTTATCGTGGTATGAAGTTTATACCAACCTATCCCGATGCACGCTTTCGCCACAGTATAAGGCTCAGCATTGAGGTTCTTGAAAACGGCGGCTCGATACTTGTATTTCCCGAGGATTCCTCAAAGGGATATCTTGATGAATTAACGTCCGCGTTCCCCGGCTTTGTTATGCTCGCAGAGCAGTATTTGCGTAAAACGGGAGTTGATCTTCCGATAATACCTATGTATTTTTCGAGGTCGGAAAGACGCATCATTGTCGGAAAACCGTCATATGCCGGAGAGCTTCGTAAAAAAGGAATGAGCCGAGAGGGCGTTGCCGATTTTATGAAGGATGAAATAAATTCGCTTTACAGACGGTATATAAAGAAAAATTAGTATTAAGCGGCGCGAGGTACTTTCGCGTCGCTTTTATAATGCTTGACATTTTTAAAAATATAAAGTATACTTGAGTTATAAATCATTAAGGAGCGTATGTATATGAAAATTCTTGTTGTAGGCGGAACAGGTCACGCAGGCACGTATCTTGTGCCGATGCTGCTCAAGGAGGGCCACGAGGTTTACGTGGGAAGTCGAGGAAACACCCGTTGTCGTGTGCCCGAGGGCTTTTCCGGAGCAAAATATATAACCTTGGATACCAAGGGTGGGCAAGACCTCTCGTTTCTTAAGGATTACGCGTTTGACACGGTCGTTGACTTCCCGGGAACGGCATATAAGCTTTGGGAGGTGCTGAAGGATTCAATAGGACATCTTGTTGCCTGCGGCTCGCTTTGGATGCTTGGAAATCCTAAGATCGTTCCAACACCCGAAGTAACTCAAGACAGAGTGCCTTTTGAGGGCTATGCGGAAAGATATGATGAAATACTCAAAATGAAGAGCGAATCGGGAAAATTCGGCGCGGTATTTACCGCAATTATGCCGCCCAATTTTGCAGGCCCCGGAAAAATTCCGCTTGACCCAATGGGAGGTCGTTCGGTAGAAAATCAGAAAAAGCTTATGAGGGGTGAGGAGCTTATCCTTCCTGAAGGTCCCGAGGCTCTTATAGGTCCGTGTGACGCATCGGATATCGCGTCACTGTTCGATCTTGCAATCAATAACAGAGAAGCATCCGGCGGCGAAATATTCAATGTTGGCTCGGAATATGCATTAACCATATCAGAGTTTGTCCGAGTCTATGCACGTATATACAAAACGGATATTCCGATCCGCCGCGTAAGCTGGGAAAGCTATGTTAAGGATGTCAATCCATCAATCGGCGCCTGGTGGCATTTCTATGCGCATATGTGTCCCGATATTTCCAAGGCAAAGAATAAACTTGGTTATCGGCCGCGCTTCACACCGGAGGAGGCGATTGAAAGAGCGGTCGCGTGGATGCGTGACGAAGGAATGCTTTGATTCCGTCGTTTTGCGATCGTAAAATAAAAAAAGGCACCGGCAAATCTCGCCATTTGGTATGGCAGGGATGGTCGGTGCTTTTTATTAATCGTTGTTTTGTCCAAACACTTCTTTGACTGCTTCAAGGTAGCCGTATCCGTTAATGTTGTCAGGCTGGAGATAGCTTGTTTCAGTCCATTCATTCCACGAATTAATAACAACAAGAGGTGCAGGTAGTTTGCTTGAATCAAGATATTCTTTTGCTTGATATAAAGCCTTCTTTATGTTATCCGGGGTGTTATTGGTCATTATTTCGGGGCGAAATTTTTTGAATCTGGGATTCTCATCCCATCCTAATGATACTTGAGGAAAGTATGTCATTCCGGATTTTTCCATACGTTCATATGTTCTTTTGTGGACTTCTATGACCTTAGCATAATCGTTGTTTCTTTCCGGGCGCGTACCCATATTATAATGCGTTGTACTGTCAAAGCCGAGAATCTCATAAACGTTACCGGTTTTACCTCCGTAGCAACCGTCATAATCAAAGCCTTCGTACTCATGATAGGCTACTTGGAGATGAAGCCCCGGGAAACCGGCACGTTTTACTTCTTTTCTGAAATAATCAATAGCCTCTCTTGCATTATCAGATCCTCCCAGTCCTTTGATAAGGTTTTTGACGGCGTAGATCATAAAGACCGGTTTGCCGTCGATTTTGTAATATGAAGGATGAGAGAAATATTTTTCGATCCATCTGTTAACTAATTTTTTGAAAACATCAAATCCAACGTCACCTCGCCATACGATATTGCCGGGGAGTTCATCGGAAAGATCAATGCTCCAAGAGTGGTTTGCATCGTGGTTTGCCCACATTAAATAGAACTTAACAAGGTCGTTGTTTTTCGCTTTTAAATACCCGTCGTTCAGGCAATTTTCAAGGAATGGCCTATCATCGTACCAATACCAATCGTATATAAATACATTGACACCGTACCGATGCGCTACATTTATTTCCATTTCCATTATGTCCGGATTCGCTTCGTTAACGTATCCCCATACCGGTCTTCTGTTCCATTCGTAGCCGTATGGCTTTTTTGATGAATTGATTTTGGCATTGTGCACGGTCTGCCATTCGCCGTATGCTTCGTTCCAAAAAATTCTCGCTCTCGGCTCGTCACCTGTATATGAAGGCCATACGTATGCTGCAACATCATATTTTCCCATAATTATCTCCAATCTTTTTGATCGTGCTTCTCGGTATTGCATAAAGCGTCACTGTGCTTTGACAATTGGTTTTCAGGTACAAACATTATATCATAATATGTAGCCAAAAACAATATCTTTATGTAATTTTACCGTTTAGTTTGATATTGAATGCGTCGGTTGGTAGGTATCCGTGTTAAAAAACACAAAAATCAAAAATTATTTTTTTTGAATTATATTGACTTTTTCTCACTTTGTTTTAAAGAAATAATAAATTTTTGACCTCTTTTTGGATTTGGGTTGAATTATCTCGGGATGTATGTTATTATGAGGTGAACGCACAAAAAGACATATAGTCTTTTTATATGCGTAATAACAGCTTTCAGCTGATACGGGGTGATTAAGTATGAATGAGCTTGTACTTAAAAACAAAGCGTTACCAAAGGTAGCGCAGTCCGTAATCGACCGAATGAAAAACGATGGCGAGGAAGTGCTTTTCGTTATAGTCGGCGATCTAAATCTTAAAGGCAAATACGCGGATTCTGCATTGATCTTCACGTGGCAAAGCGTTACTCGTGTAACCGACGGAGAAGAGGCTCGCTATGAATTCAGCCAAATGTCTGAGGTTGTGGCAAAGCGTATGTACGGAAATGCAACACTTTCCGCATTGATGCCCGATGGGCGGCGCGAGGTATTTTTCAGATACACCTATGCTATTGCGGCTCTTTGCGACGCTGCGGCGCTCTTTATCAATCACCTGAACAGCGGCGCAGAGCGAAACGAGGAGCTTGCCGTAATGGCTGTGACCTTTGAGCGCGCCCTCAGCGTTTGCCCCAAATGCGGAAGAACGCTTCTTCATCCCGGAGCTGAGTGTATTATGTGTCGCTCAAAGCTCAAGATCGTAAAGCAGTTATCCAAATACATAAAACCTCAGCTTAAAACCATAATCGTCTGCATTATACTTTCTCTGATAACAACGGCGATGGCTCTCATACCGCCGACGATAACCGGATTTATTGTTGACGTGGTATTTCCGCAAAACGGCGGTAAGTCAAACGTTGGTATACTGAATAAGATCGCAGAGGCAGTAGGTCCCGACGCAGGTCGTCTTCTCTTCACAATGATAGCCTGCCTTCTCTTTACTTATATTTTCCAATACGGAATAGGTATTGTACGCGCGTATCTTATGCGAACGGTCGGAGATAAAGCGGTTGCCGCTCTCCGTCGTGATATTTATCTCAAGGCGCAGTATCTTCCTATGAAGTTTTACGATAAAACCTCGACGGGATCGGTCATAAACAGAATTGCGGGTGATTCCTCAACGCTTCAGCAGTTTATGCTCCGTATAACCCAGGAGGCAGTTGTCCACGCGTTTCAGCTTGTCGGAATAATCATAATAATGCTTTCACTCAACCCAACACTGACGCTCTATTCTTTGATCCCCGTGGTGTTTATCGTTATAGCGACAAGAATATTCGCTTTGAAGATCAGACCGTATTACCGCAGAATATGGCGCCGCTGGGCAAGTGTTTTTTCGACCCTTTCGGATACGATACCGTGTATCAAGGTTGTAAAGTCCTTCACGGGCGAGCGTCGCTCCGCAGATAAGTTTGAAAAGAAGAACGAGGATTGGCTTGCAATGGACCTCAAAATAGGCAAGCTTGCAACAGCCTTTCCTCAGATAATCGCATTTCTTGTAACATGCGGCTCGCTTATTATCTGGGGTATAGGCGGAACAAAGGTTATAGAGGGTGAGGCAGGCTTTACGGCAGGACTTGTCGTTTCGTTTATTTCTTACGCATCAATGTTCTATAACCCCGTAACCTTCTTCGCAAATCTTTCTGATTCATTCCAGGGGGCTCTTGCATCCACGGAAAAGATACTTGATATTCTTGAGGCAGAGCCTGAAACTCAGGCTGAGTCTTATACGGTCCCCGATAAGCTGAACGGCAAGATAGAATTTCTTCACGTAGGCTTCTCATTCGACAGAACGAAAAAGGTTCTTGATGACGTTTCATTGACGATCAATCCCGGTGAGGTGGTCGGCATTGTCGGAACGACGGGCTCGGGTAAATCCACGCTTGTTAATTTGCTTATGCGCTTCTATGACGGATATTCGGGTGAAATACTCGTAGATGGGCATAATATCAAAAATTTTGATCTTTCGGCATATCGCGCGCAGATCGGATACGTTCAGCAGGAGCCGATGATGTTCAGCGATACCATATTCAACAATATAGCATACAGTAATCCCGATGCAAGCGTAGAGGACGTTATTCATGCGGCCGATATTGCAAATGCCCACGGATTTATTGCGCGTCAGCCGGATGCTTACGACACTGTCCTTGGTGAACGCGGAGTTGGTGTTTCCGGCGGTGAGAAGCAGAGAATATCGATCGCGCGTGCGGTTCTTAAATCTCCTTCGATTCTTATATTTGATGAAGCGACCGCGGCAGTTGACTCCGAGACGGAGCATCTGATCCAGGAGGCGATAGACCGCCTTATCGCAGGTAAAACAACTCTTATGATTGCCCATAGGCTCTCAACGCTTAAAAAGGCAAACAGAATAATAGTCGTAGACGGAGGAAAGATCGTTGAAAACGGTTCTCCTGAGGAGCTTATGGCAATGAAGGGCAAATATTATAAGCTTGTTCAGATCCAGTCTATGGCTCAGGATGCAGAGCGTATGCGCGAGGAGGAAAGATTATGAGTAAGCAGGGAGAACGAATTTACGTAAGCCAAAGCGACACGATTTCGCTCTATGAGAACAATCTTGTCACATTATCTGTGGGGAGTGAGAGTTACAAGGCGCTTGAGCCTCGCCGCCTCTTTCCCGTCTCACGTGCGGATAGCTACATCTCCCTTTTGAACGAAGAGGGTGAGGAAATTGCGCTTATCCGCTCTTTGAACGATCTGAACCGTGAGTCGCGCGATGTCGTGGAATACAGTCTTAACGATTATTACCTTGTTCCTCATATAACACGAATACTTTCGGTCAGTGAGAAAAACGGAAAGATCCACTGGAGCGTTGAAACAGACCGCGGATTCAAGGAGTTTGACGTCAGAAACAGAAATCACGACGTTAAGGTATATGATGACGGCAGGGTAAGGGTCAGAGACTCCGATGATAACCGCTACGTAATATTCGATTATCACAAGCTGGATAAGCATAGCAGAAATCAGCTTATTGCAGATCTTTAATATAAAATTCGGCATTGCTTTGTAGCGATGCCGATTTTTTAATAAATTTTTAAGACTCTATTTACTTTTAGTATAATTAAGACTATAATTATATTTGTTGCATAAATTAATTCTTTGTGAAGGGAGACTGTATTTTGAAAAAAATATCTATTCAATTAGTTTTTTTGTTAACGGTTTTTGTTTTGTTGCTTCTTTGTGCTTGCGGAGAGGAGCCTTGCTCGCACAGAGACATAAATAATGATTCTGTCTGTGATGATTGTGGGGAATCCTTTAGCAGCGGTTTTGATGATGGATCAACTCATTCTCATAGCTTTACCGTGGAGAAAACGGAAGCAAAATATCTTGCAAGTGCGGCAGATTGTGAGAATGCCGCAAAATACTATTACTCCTGCACTTGCGGAGAAAAGGGCACCGAATCCTTTACCTCGGGAGCACCGCTCGGACATAGCTTCAGCGTAGAAAAAGCAGAAGCGGAATATCTTGCGAGTGCAGCAGATTGCGAGAATGCCGCAAAATACTATTACTCCTGCACTTGCGGAGAAAAGGGCACCGAATCCTTTACCTCGGGAGCACCGCTCGGACATAGCTTCAGCGTAGAAAAGGCAGAAGCGGAATATCTTGCAAGTGCGGCAGATTGTGAGAATGCCGCAAAATACTATTATTCCTGCACTTGCGGAGAAAAGGGCACCGAATCCTTTGCCTCGGGAGCACCGCTAGGACATAGCTTCAGTGTAGAAAAAGCAGAAGCGGAATATCTTGCAAGTGCGGCAGATGAATACAAACCTGCCAGCTATTACTATTCGTGTTCATGCGGAAAAAGCAGCAATACAACGTTCAGTTTTGGTGAAAAACTTCCGGGATATTTTACGTTCACAGAATCGCATGATGGTCTTTACGCTATTGTAACAGGATTTGTCGGTTCGGAAAGCAAACTAATCATTCCCAATATGCACGGCAGCCTTCCCGTTTGTGAAATAAATGAAAATGCCTTTAAGGGGAATCAATATATTACAAAAGTAACAACGCCTAATGGGCTTAAGCTAATTGGGAAATCGGCATTTAAGGATTGCACGAATCTTGTGGTAATTGTATTATTCGGTAGCCTGAGAGAAATTTCAGAAGGTGCTTTTTCCGGATGCACCTCGCTTGAAACCGCAACAATTCCCGATGGGGTTGAACGGATCGGCGTAAATGCATTTTCAGGTGCATCCTCTCTTGAGTCGGTTCGTTTGCCGGAGTCACTTGAAAGTATTGGAAAAGAAGCTTTTTCCGGGTGCTGTTCAATAATTGCTATATATGTATTTATAGGTGAAAATTTTGATGTATTCGAAGGGGACGATATCTTTTCCGGAGCAGGTCTTGAATCGGAAGGGATAAGTGTGACAATAGCTGCCAATGCAGTTGTACCGGAGGGGCTTTTTGAGGCCAGCCTTGATTTATACTATCCCAGAATTACCGTGATTATAATTGAAGAAGGCTCGGTCGAGCTTTATGGTTTTAAAACGTATAATAAGCTACCGTATCTTACAAGCATAAGCATCCCCGAAAGCCTTACAGGAGATATTTACGGCGCTTTCAACAATTCGCTGTGGTGGAATAATCAGGATAACGGCGAAATAGTTATTAACGGAAAGTTTTACGGATATAAATGTGATTGCTCACATGCAAGCCCAGGAGATCCTTTCGTTGAAAATTTTGAAGATTCTTCTTGCTCTCACGAGGGCTCATTTGATTCTGTCGTTGAGTGTGTTGTCTGCGGTGTTGAACTTAAAAGAGAAACTTTAAGTATCGGAAAAAAGTCTCATACAGAAGGGGACGTAATAAAGCAGAATATAGTGGCTTCAAAATGCAATAAAAACGGCTCTTACGATGCGGTTGTATCCTGCAGTGTGTGTAACGAGGAGCTGTCAAGAATAACAGTAATAACACCAAAAACAGATCATACTCCTCTTGAAGCCAAGGAAGAAAATCGCGTAGCCGCAAGTTGTATTGAAGGGTCATATGATCTTGTTGTCAGATGTGAGCATTGTAATACTGTATTATCCAGCATTCACCAAACGGTTGCCGCCGTAAGAAGTCATTATGTGTCAGCCGGAAAATGCTCATTTTGCGGCATTCCCGAAAGTAGTAAGGGCTTGCTGTTTATACACAACGCGGAAAGCGATACCTATACTTTAAAAGGTATTGGCAATTGCGTAGACAAAGAGATCGTTGTAGGCCTATATAACAATAAACCGGTTGTAAGTGTATCAAACGGTGCCTTTAAAAACAATTCCGCAATAACGGGTGTATATTTAGCGGATTGTGTAAAGGGGATTTCGGATAATGCCTTCTACAACTGCATACGTCTTACGACCTTGAACTTGGGAAACGGTATTGAAAGTATAGGTAATTATGCTTTTTACGGGTGCACAGCACTAACAAATCTTACGATAGGAAAAAATGTATCTACGCTGGGAGAGGGAGCTTTTCAAAACTGTAAAAGCATCAGATCCGTGAAGCTTCCCGATTCGGTAAAAAGTATTGGAAATTATGCTTTTTCTTCGTGCTATTCTCTAAGTCAAATAGAGTTGTCGCAAGGTCTTTTAACAATAGGAAACAGCGCATTTCAAGGCTCTGTCTTGAAGAGTATAGCGATACCGGAAAATGTTTCTTTGATCGGCAAAAGTGCGTTTAAGGAAGTTGCCGCCCCATAAGGAAGTTTTGTATGTAGGAGGTATTGTGACCGATTTGGGTCACAATACCTCTTGCTGTGTTATACGGCTTCTTTATTGCCCTTGGTTCTGCCGTGAAGCACGATGCAAT
>SVRU01000074.1 GCA_015064665.1 Oscillospiraceae bacterium | reverse complement strand
AGATTTCTCTTAAAAGGCTTCTTAGCCTTGTAATACGCAGGAAGTGACAGTTCTTTATTAAAAAACTCCACTCTTTCCCTACCGTTATTCGAGACGATAGCCGCGCGGATTCCATGCTCGGATAAGGAGCTGAGCCAAGATACGACACGCTCTCCCGGAACCGCGTTTTCATAAGGCTCAAGTGTGTTGTCTATATCGAGAATTATACCGCGAACACCGATATTTAGCAAAAATTCAACGCTCGCCATATCGAACGTATCAAATCTATATTCGGGAACAAAAGTAAATTTCATTTATATATCTCCGATTATTTTCTCTTGCCTAAATATTGTATCAAAAATAAAAAACAAAGTCAATAGCATAAAAAAATACCGACGCTTTTGCATCGGTATAATTCGTGGCGCGCCCAGGAGGATTCGAACCTTCGACCTACCGGTTCGTAGCCGGGCACTCTATCCACTGAGCTATGGGCGCAATTTGGAGCGAGTGATGGGAATCGAACCCACGCGACCAGCTTGGAAGGCTGGAATTCTACCATTGAACTACACTCGCATATTATCAACGACAGCTTTTATATAATATCATAAACAATCCTATTTGTCAATAGGTTTTTGAAAATTTTTAAAAGTTTTTTTAAATTAAACGAGAGTGGTTATTTTATGTATTACCACTCTCGTTTGTTAGCTGTGATTTGCAAAAAAAACTTATAATTTACTTTATAACAATGTTAATTATCTTGCCGGGAACAACGATTTCTTTAACGATGCTCTTTCCGTCAATTGCAGCTTTGATTTTATCGTCAGCCATTGCAATCTTAAGTGCTTCTTCCTTGGATGCATTGTTGGGTATCATTACGGTGGATCTAACCTTGCCGTTTACTTGAACAGGCATCTCAACCGTATCGTCAACAGTTTTGCTTTCGTCATGAACTGGCCATGCCGCAAGCGATACGAGACCTTCGTTTCCAAGAGCTGCATAAATTTCCTCTGCAACGTGAGGCGCAAAAGGAGAAAGAAGCTTAGCAAGGGTTGAAAGCTCGTCCTTGGTTATCCTTCCAACCTCGTAAACGGTATTTAAAGCGCCCATCATTGCCGCAATCGCAGTATTGAATTTCATTGAATCAATATCCGAGGTAACCTTTTTGATAAGCTTGTGTATAGTTTTTTCAAGCTCGGGAGTTACACCGCTTCCCTTTACCATATCAAGCAGGTTATAGAAACGTTCAAGGAATCTCTTACAGCCCTTAATAGACTGAGTATTCCAAGGAGCAGATTGCTCAAAATCACCGATAAACATCTCGTAAAGACGCATGGTGTCAGCACCGTAATCGTTTATGATATCGTCGGGATTTACGACGTTTCCGCGCGACTTAGACATTTTCTCACCGTTTTCGCCGAGAATCATACCATGGCTGGTTCTCTTGAGGTAGGGTTCTTTACAAGGAACGGTGTCTATATCGTAGAGGAACTTGGACCAGAAACGAGAATAAAGAAGGTGAAGAGTGGTATGCTCCATACCGCCGTTATACCAATCAACAGGCATCCAGTATTCAAGCGCTTCGGGTGATGCGAGTTCTTTATCGTTATCGGGATCGCAATATCTGAGGAAATACCACGAAGAGCCTGCCCACTGAGGCATCGTATCGGTTTCACGCTTTGCAGCGCCGCCGCAAGCGGGACATTTGCAATTAACCCACTCGTCGATAAGAGAGAGCGGCGATTCGCCGTTTGCGGTGGGTTCATAGGATTCAACGTCAGGGAGCTCAACGGGAAGCTCGGATTCGGGAATGGCAACCCAACCGCACTTCTCGCAATTTACAAGCGGAATGGGCTCACCCCAATATCTCTGACGTGAGAAGACCCAGTCACGAAGCTTGAAATTGACCTTCTCTACGCCTATTCCTTCTTTTTCAAGATATTTAATCATCTCAGCCTTGGCATCCGCAACCTCAAGACCGTTAAGGAATCCAGAGTTGACAAGTATGCCGGTTTCAACATCGACAAAGGCAGCCTCTTCCACGTTTCCACCCGTAACGACTTCAACGATAGGCAGACCGAATTTTTTAGCGAAATCCCAGTCGCGCTCGTCGTGCGCAGGAACTGCCATAATTGCGCCGGTTCCGTAACCGGAAAGAACGTAATCGGAAATAAAAATAGGAATTTCTTTATTGGTAACGGGATTAATTGCTCTAACGCCCTTAAGCTCAACTCCAGTCTTGTCCTTAACAAGCTCGGTGCGCTCAAAATCCGATTTCTTTGAAGCTTCAACCTTATATGCTTCAATCTCGGCGTAATTTTCAAGCTTGGATTTCCATTTTTCAACAAGCTCATGCTCGGGAGCAATAACCATATAAGTAGCACCGAAGAGTGTATCGCATCT
Organism: Oscillospiraceae bacterium; assembly: GCA_015064665.1. Next base: position 11,349 of record SVRU01000074.1, on the reverse strand, counting down.
CGTTGTGTAAACCTTGAGCTTATCACCGGTCGTAGTGGTAAAATCTACCTCCGCGCCCTTTGATTTGCCTATCCAGTTAATCTGCTGAGTCTTAACTCTTTCGATGAAATCAAGGCCGTCCAGGTCGGATATAAGTCTGTCTGCATACTCGGTTATTTTGAGCATCCATTGGCTCTTAACCTTTCTTATAACCTCCGACTGACATCTTTCGCAAACTCCGTTTACAACCTCCTCGTTAGCAAGAACGACCTTGCAGGAGGTGCAGAAATTAACCGCCATTTCTTTCTTATATGCAAGTCCCTTTTTGAAAAGCTGAAGGAATATCCACTGCGTCCACTTGTAATAGTTGGGGTCAGTCGTATTTATCTCTCTTGACCAATCGAATGAAAGACCTAGAGCTTTAAGCTGCGACTTAAATCGTGCAACGTTCTTTTCGGTTACTATTTTGGGGTGAATTTTGTTTTTAATCGCGTAGTTTTCGGTAGGCAAACCGAAAGCGTCCCATCCCATCGGGAACAGAACGTTATAGCCCTGCATTCTCTTTTTTCTTGACACAATATCAAGCGCCGTATAAGGACGCGGATGTCCTACGTGGAGTCCCTGTCCCGACGGATACGGAAACTCAACAAGCGCAAAATATTTAGGGAGAGTAAAATCCTGTTTTGCGCTGAATGCATTGCATTCATCCCACTTTTTCTGCCAGCGGGCCTCAATGCCTTTGTAATCGTAAATCATTTCAGTCTTCCTTTACATTTATATCGTATTTTTTATCAATTTCTTCAATTATGTCGGATATATCAACGAGTCCGTCCTCGGGCATAAGTCTGTCAAAGTTATAGAATTCACGCGAGGGTCTGTCGAAAATATTTACAATAACGTCGCCGTAGTCAACGAGAAGCCAAGATTTTCCGCTTCTTCCCTCAACTCTCGCCTCGCATCTTCCCTGCAAGCCGATTTTATAGGTCACCTCATCCGCAAGCGCAAGAACCGCAGTTGATGAACGTCCGGTTGCATTAACGTAATAGTCGGTTACGGAATTATCCACGCCGGCGTTATATAAACGAACGTCAACGCCCTTCTTTTCGATAAGCACTGCAACGATTGCCTTAGCAAGAGTCAGCGAATCAGCTCCTGCAAGAGTATTAGTTTTAATTTCTTCCATATAATCAACTCCTTTGGTATATGGGATACAAGTAAAATAATAGAATAATTAAATTATATTTTACCCAATAAAGCATTTCTTGTCAATATATTTTTCGAATTAATCGGTTTATTGGTGTTTATAAGGTTAATTACCGTTTTTTCAATGGCAATTATACACGCTTTGTGTAAAATTAGAACGTTATTTTCAATTTGACCGTCCTTCATATTGCCGTATACGTATTTTCTCAGCTCGACGCTTGCATCGTAGGTCCTTGTTTCCTCAATGAAGTCTGCTAAAAAAACAATTTCATCAAGCACGGTCATTTCCGGAGCACCAAGAGTGTGGTTTCTCGCGGCAGAAAGTATTTTGTCGTTTGCATATTCCCGAAAATCAGATTTAATTACGTAGGGCGCGGTAAATGAATGAAGAACACCGGGATTTGAAACGTCCTCGGAATCGAGCGAATATTTCTCTCGCGTCAGCAAATCGATGTGCCAATCAGCAGAATGCTCTTTTGTTATATCATGAAGAAATGATGCTATTTCTGCCTCAAATTTACTCTCTGGCTCGCAAAAATCTGCAAGTTTAACAGCACATTCAGCAACTGAAACGGTATGATTAAATCTTTTCTCACTTAGTCTTTTTCGAACTTCTTCAGAAAGCTTTACGCAGGAATTTTCGGGATAGATCATCTGTAAAGACCCCTTTCCTTAATAAAGTCGTATACCGGTTCGGGCAACAGCTCGCGCGCTGACTCAGAGCCGCTTTGCAAAGCGCCTCGAAGCTCGGTTGAGGAAATCTCTCGAACCTGTGAATCGATTCTGATAATTCTAGCTCCGTATTTTTCTTTATACTCTTTTTCAAGCCTCTCGGTAATCGAATCGTATTCAGCATCCGATTCACGTCTTACGTAACAAATTACGGCGAGCTTAAATATAAGCGGCGCTCTATACCACTCTTCAAGCGTTACGAACATATCCGTTCCGCAAAGAAAATAAAGCTCGGAATTAGGAGAGGTAAGCTCCTCCAGCGTAACCGACGTAAAGCTTTTTCCGCCTCTTTTTATTTCCATATCGGAAATAAAGGCGTTTTCGATGTGTCCGAAAGCAAGCTTTGACATCTCCAGTCTGTCCTCGGCAGTAACCTCCCCGTCGTATTGCTTGTGCGGAGGCAAAAAATCAGGCATAATAAGCAGCTCGTCGGGAGATATAGCCCTTGAAAAGCTTTCTGCAGCTCCAACGTGACCGATATGAGGCGGACTGAAAGTGCCTCCGTAAATGCCTATTCTTTTTTTGTCCATCAAAGCTCGATCCTCTTTTTCTTGACTGACTCTTTATAAAGAACGAATTTTGTACCGACACAATCCACGACCTCGCAATCTATTGCTTCTGCGATTTCGTTTGCGGCTTCTTTTGCTGTATAACCGCTATTTTCAAGCGCGCGTACTTTAATAAGCTCTCGCGCTTCAAGCGCGTTTGCTATCTGCTGACATATTTCCTCGGTAATACCTCCCTTGCCAATTTGAAAAATCGTATCAAGGTTGGTAGAAAGAGAACGAAGATATGCCCTTTGTTTACTTGTAATCATACCTCATCCTTTTCAAAAAGTGCATTTGTAAATTCATCACGGTCAAACGGCTTCATATCGTCAATTTTTTCGCCTACACCGATAAATTTAACGGGAATACCAAGCTCTTTCTTTATAGAAAGAACTATGCCGCCTTTAGCCGTTCCGTCAAGCTTGGTAAGAATAAGACCCGTAATATTTGAAGCATCTTTAAATTCCTTAGCCTGCATAACGGCATTCTGACCTGTTGTTGCATCAAGAACAAGAAGCGTTTCCTTTGATGCTCCGGCAAGCTCACGTGAAATTACTCTATCAATTTTCGCAAGCTCATCCATAAGATTTTTCTTGTTATGAAGTCTGCCCGCAGTATCAACGATAAGAACGTCAGCGCCCTTACTCTTAGCCGAATTTATTGCGTCAAAAACAACCGACGCAGGATCGGCGCCCGCCGCTTGCTTTACGATATCAACTCCTGCTCTTTCGCACCAGACTGTAAGCTGCTCAGCTGCTGCAGCTCTGAATGTATCAGCCGCAGCAACGACGACCTTTTTGCCCTGCGATTTAAGTTCTGCCGAAATTTTTCCTATCGAAGTCGTTTTTCCTACTCCGTTGACTCCAATAACAAGAATAACGGACGGCTTTGTATCGAGTCTGAGCGGCTCGTGCTCTCCGATAAGCTCCTTAAGCATTCTGAAAAGCTCGGCTTTTACTTCGTCCGACTCTTTAATCTTATTTTCTTTTACGATGTTGCGAAGCTCGTCAAGTATTTCTTCGGTCGTATTCACGCCGATATCGGCTGTAATGAGAAGCTCCTCAAGCTCATCAAAAAGCTCCTCGTCAACCTTTCTGAAACTTTTAAAAAGATTATCGATTTTTCCGACGAAGGCATTCTTCGTCTTGGAAAGACCGAATTTAAGTTTGTCAAAGAACCCCATCCAAAAGCTCCTTCTGTTTTCCTTCTATTTCATTTACGTTAAGCTCAATAGCCTGAGATATACCGCGCTGAGGCATCGTAACACCATAAAGACGGTCGCCGATTTCCATAGTACCGCGGCGGTGAGTAATAAGAATAAACTGTGTTCCGTCATCGAATTTTTTAATATATTCGCCAAAACGGAATACGTTGACCTCGTCAAGAGCCGCTTCAATTTCGTCAAGAATACAGAACGGAGTCGGATTTACCTTAAGTATAGCAAACAGTAGCGCAATAGCAACAAACGACTGCTCTCCGCCCGACAAAAGCGAAAGGCTCTTGATAATTTTTCCGGGAGGCGCCGCTTTGATTTCAATACCGCTCGTCAAAACGTCCTCGGGATCGACGAGCGAAAGCTCTGCGTTACCACCGCCAAACAGCTCCTTAAAGGTTTTTCCGAAATTCTTATTTATATCCTCAAACGCGGTTATAAAGCTTGTACGCATCTCGCCTTCAAGTCTGCTTATAATACCAATAAGCTCATCGTAGGAACTTGTAAGGTCAACGAACTGGGTGTTAAGAGAATCATACTGTGTCTTAACCTCTGCATACTCCTCGATCGCTCCCGGATTATAATTTCCAAGCGCGCGAAGCTTTGCGCGGCAGGATGTTTGAATTGCAGCAACCTCTTCTCTATTTTCTTCGTTTACAGCAGGATAATCAAGCGCAACAGCATCCTCATAGGTTATTTCATAATCGTCCCAAAGCTGTGAACCGAGCTTATCCTGCTTTTCAAGAAGATGATTATATTTGTTTTCATTTCTTATCATTGCCTCGTAGAAGGTCTGACGGCTTGCATTTTTCTCTTTCGTCTTTTCTCTTACCGAAGCAATTTCGCGCTCAAACTCATCGTTTCCGCTCTCAACCTCACGTCTTTCTTCGTTCAGACGCTGAAGCTCGCTTTCAAGCGCTGCATACTCGGCCTTGTTCTCGGCTTTGATATTATCAATGTTATTGCGCTTTGAGGTAAGCTCTTCTATTCTGGCTTGCTGAGCTTCCTTATCCGTATCAAGCTCACCAATTCTCGAATTGATATTATCAATCATGAGCTGAACGCTTTCGATATCCTTGCGTGTTTCTGCAACCTTGACGTAAACCTCGTTGGCTTTATCCTCAAATTCATCGCACTTTTCATCAAGCACGCCTGACTCGGCAGCCTTTTCGGCTCTTACTTTTTTTAGCGCAGCAATTCTTTCAAGCGCGGCGTCATATTCTGCTGAAAGTCTTGTGATTTCGTTTTCTGCAACGGATTGCTGTCCTATGAGATTATTATAATCGAATTTCAGCTTTTCAACGATATTTCTGTTAGCCGAGTATTGCGCGTTTGCGGAATCAAGAGCAGCAAACTGTGTGCGTGAAAGTGTGAGAAGGAGTTCTTTTTCCTGCTCGGCATCCTTCAAAACGTCTTGATTCTTAGCAATTTCAGCCAAAATATCAGCAATTATATCACGCGATTCGTTAATTTTCTTGGTAAGTGCCGCCGATTTATCACGGAGTGTCGAGATTTCTGTAAGACGGGAAAGAATTCCGCTGTCCTTTTTCGCGCTACCGCCTGTAAACGCGCCTCCCGCATTTATGATCTGTCCGTCAAGAGTTACAATTTTAACCTTGTAACGAAGTTTTTTGGCAGCAACGGAAGCGCTTTCGATATTATCAAACACAACCGTACGAAGAAGAAGCCATTCGATAATTGCGCGATACTCTTTATTTGAATTAACGAGAGTATCGGCACGGCCTATGTAGCCCGGCATAGATGCCGCTTCTCTTATCTCATCCGTTTCGCTCATGGTGCGGATTGCCGTTATGGGATAGAAGGTTGCTCTGCCGGCATTTGCACGCTTAAGTGCTCCCATACAAGACTTAGCAACCTCTTCGTTGTCAACGACGATGTTCTGAAGGCTTGAGCCGAGAGCCGTTTCTATTGCGGTTATGTATTTTTTATCAACGTTTATAAGTGAGGAAAGCGGTCCGTGAACTCTGCCGGACGTGTTTATATTTCCACCGTTATACTCACGCATAACGAACTTTACGCTCTCGTAATACCCTTCAAAATGATCGGTCATTCGCTGAAGCATATCAGCGCGCTGAGAAAGAGTATCGCGTTCAACCGTGAAGGAATTAAGTCTTTCGTTTTCTTGATTCTTCTCTATAAGAAGCTTATCGTTTTTTGCGCTTGCAGAGCAAATAATTTCGTCCTTTTCGGAAATTTTTGCTTTAAACCCTGCGGCATTCTGCTCGCATCTTTCGGCCTCTTCTTTAAGACTTACGCCTTCTGCCTCGTATTTTTCTATTTCTTTTTCGATATCAATAGATTTGGTGTTGTCGCTTACCTTCGAATTTTTAAGAACGTCAATTCTTATTTTTAGGTCGGTCGCACCGTTTTCTTCAACGGTCAACTCGTCAAGAAGCTCTTCAAGCTGACGGCCGAGACTTGATACGTTTTCCTTAAGCTTATGTATCTCGGACAGATATTCAAGTCTTGTATCAAGAAGTTTTTTGTGGTTAACCTCTATATCGGCCTTTTTGTTTTCGTATTCTTTTCTTGAAAAATCAAGGCTCGCCTTACTTGCTTCGATGTCCGATATACGCTCTTTTGATTGCTTTATAAGCTCTGCTGAATGACGGAAATCGGAATCAGCCATCTGCAAAGCGCTGTCAAGCTCATGAAGCTTGTTATCGGTTTCTCTGATTTTCGTTATAAGACGCTCCGAGGTAAGTCTGTTTGCCTGAGCCTTCTCATATAAATTATTTCCCTGTGCTTCAAGGTCGGAAATAACCTGATCGATTATTTCAAGCTCATGCTTTGAAAGCTTCCACGCATTTTCGGCTTCTTCAATATCGGCAATTATCTTTTGTGTGTCAAATAGCCAAAGCGAAACGTCAGCGCGTTTTTTCTCCTCATAAATTGCAAGACCTTTACGTGCTTTTTCGGCTTCTTTTTCAAGGGGAACAACTCGGTCCTCAAGCACCGAAAGAATATCCTTTACTCTGTCAAGGTTTTCCTGCGTTGCCTTAAGCTTACGCTCTGATTCTTCTTTTCTGTGTCGGTATTTTGAAATACCTGCCGCCTCTTCAAATATTTGACGGCGTTCATCGCTCTTCTTTGAAATAATCTCGGCAATTTTACCCTGACCTATTATAGAGTAACCCTCACGGCCGACACCTGTATTCATAAAGAGCTCGTATATATCGCGAAGTCTTTTCTTCTCGCGGTTTATAAGATATTCACTTTCACCGGTTCTGAAATAACGTCTTGTGACGGTAACCTCGTCGAATTCGGAATCAAGACGGTTTTCGGGATCGGTATTATCAAATGTAACCGAAACCTCGGCAAAGCCCATCGGACGTCGATCGTCCGTACCGCCGAAAATAACGTCCTCCATCTTTGTTCCGCGTATATTACGGCTTGAAAGCTCTCCGAGAACCCAACGCATAGCATCAGAAATATTTGATTTGCCGCTTCCGTTCGGACCGACGATTACGGTTGCGCCGCGTTCAAAGGTAAGAACAGTTCTGTTGGGAAAGGATTTGAAACCGTGAAGCTCTAGTGTTTTTAAATACATCTTATAACCTTTCTTCGAATACGGAAACACAGTAGTCGGTCAAGTCACCGTTTTCTGTGAATCTTATATCCGAAAGCAAAAATTCTTTCATCAATCTGATTTTATTTCTCTTTTTATGTCCCGTAGCTTTTGACAGAGCGCCGCTCGGAATCTGAACGGTTATCTTATTAGGGCTATGTAAAGAGAGTTTGTTAATCTTCTCTTTTATAATTTCATAATATATTTCGTTTTGAACAAGCTCACCGAGTGCCGCATGATTAGGTCCGGCAAAATAGGTATCACAAGATGCAAGATTTTCCGATGAGCAAAGTCCGACCCTTATTACGTCGATGCCTGCATCTATAAATTTCTTTATAACGGCAGCGGAGCGTGTGACAGCGTCTTCCAGCGAAAGCGGAATGTAGGCGTTGTTAATCGCCATATCGCAAAGCTCGGTGTTTTTAAACACGACGGTCGGATATATTCTTGCGCCCGACGCGCCCGATGAAATAATAAACTCGCAGGTTTCCATCTCGGTTTTGAGAGTTGAAGCCGGCAAACCTATCATCATCTGCCCGACAAGCTCAAATCCATAATCCAAAACCATCCTGCAAGCTTTCGCCTCGTCATCAAAGCTATGTCCTCGCTTCGTAATTTTGAGGACCTCGTTATCTATACTCTGCAAGCCAAGCTCAATGGTCTTAACGCCGTATTTTTTTAATACCGTCAGAACCTCGTGATTTATATAATCGGGTCTGGTGGAGCATCTTATTCCGCAAACTCTTCCCGACTCTACGTAGGAATACGCAATTTGCAGAAGCTCGGTCATAAGGGCACTGTCTATACCGGTAAAAGAGCCTCCGAAAAAAGCGATTTCGGTTTCAACTCCTTCGCCGATGGTAGTCAAAGACGAATCAATAATATCAGAGAGCGCTGCGGGATCGAATTGAGTCACTCCGGATATAGTTCTCTGATTGCAGAAAACGCACTGATTCGGGCATCCGAGATGAGGTATAAATATAGGTATATTAGCGTGCTTTTTCATATTGAAATACCAAAAAGCAAAAGCGCCGACTTGGCGGCTTGCATCTCCGCATCCTTTTTGCTCGTAGCCTCACCCTCGCCTACGATATTGTTGTTAACCTTGGCGCAAACCTTAAAAATCTTTTTGTGTTCGGGGCCTTTTTCGGAAAGCAAGACGTATTCAAGAATCGCGTGGCCGTCCTTTTCAACGAGCTGCTGAAGAAGCGTTTTATAATCGCCCTTTTGCATAGACGCTGAATTTAGGATTTCCTCAGACATAATCGAAAGCACAACGTCGCGGCATTTTTGGGTCTCGCCCGCGGAATCAAGGTAAACGGCTGCAAAAACGGCTTCAAGCGCATCAGCCAAAACCTTCGGGCGATTTCTGCAATCGGTCATCTCTTCGCCTCTGCCAAGATTAATATATTCGCCAAGATTAATTTCTGCCGCAATTTTTGACAGTGTTTTTTCGCAAACCAAATACTGACGCATCTTTGTAAGCGCCCCTTCGGTCTGATTTTTAAAGTTATCAAACAAATATTCGGATATTATAATTTCAAGCACTGCATCGCCAAGAAATTCATATCTTTCATTTGATGGGAAATGCATCCCCTTGCTTTTCTGTTCATTTGAATAAGATGCGTGTGTGAGGGCCGTTTCCAAATGTTTAATATCGGCAAACTTATATCCCAGCTTATCTTCAAGCTTAAAAATTTCTTTTCCGATTGCCATAAAACACGCCCTCCTCTCTTAATTTAACCTTTATCGTACATTCTTTCGGTTTCTGCAAGAAGCTTTTTATCATCGTAATCTCTTGCAAAAATCCTGATATCTTCATTTATTCCCGTGCTAACAAAGCTTATTGCCTGTCTGACGGCATTCTTAATAGCCTTGGAATCCGACGAGCCGTGCGCCTTGATTACAGGCTTTGAAATACCGAGGATAGGCGCTCCGCCATGCTCGGAGGTGTCAAATCTCGTTTTCACTTCTTGAAGCTTTTCTTTCATAGTGAGCGCGGATACCATTGTGGCAAGGTTAGTCTTGAGTATGTCTTTAAGCAGACCCATCATAAATTTTCCCATGCCCTCAACCGACTTGAGAAATATATTTCCCGTATAACCGTCGCAAACAAGAACATCACAAACACCAAAAGGAACGTCTCTTGATTCAACGTTTCCGACGAAATCAAGACCGCTTTCGCTTAACATTTGATAAGATTCGATCTGCAATTCATTTCCCTTGTTGTGCTCTGCACCGTTATTTAACTGTCCGACTCTAGGGCGTTCAATATCGTATATTTTCTCCATATATTTTGCGCCCATAAACGCAAATTGAAGTATATTATCCGAGGATACGTTAAGATTCGCACCAGAATCCATAAGCAAGACGGGATTTGAAAGCGGAAGAACAGATGCAATTGCTGCTCTGTTTATTCCCGAAATACGTCTGACGATAAGAGTCGCGCCCGTTATGAGTGCGCCCGTATTTCCCGCACTGACGAAAGCGTCTACCTGCCCCTCGGCAAGCATCTTAAGCCCCTTGCTCATTGAAGAATCGCGTTTTTCACGAACAACGCACATCGGCTTGTCTTCCATTGTGATAACCGACTCGGCGTGTACTATTTTAATTTTCGATGTATCTATATCATTTTGAACTGCAATATCCGAAATAATGTTTTCGTCACCGATAATAATTATTTCTTCATCAAACTCGCGCGACGCCATCTCGGCACCTTTGATAATTTCAAGAGGAGCGTTATCGCCGCTCATTGCATCAACTAAAATTCTCATATTTCCTTGAAGACACTATACATTGATTCAATTATAGCGAGAGAACGGGCTGAATAAGCCTCGTTTCTGTTCTTCTTGCCTCCTTTAATCTTTTTATCAAACGGAGCAATTATACCAAAGTTTGCATTCATAGGCTGAAAATCAGAGCTGACACCGCCCTCGCTTACGTAGTGGGCAAGAGCGCCTATTTCGGTTTCTTTCGGGAATACGACGGCATCCTTTCCAAGCGCGAGTTTTGCTGCGTTAAGTCCGGCAACAAATCCCGAGGAAGCCGACTCAACGTATCCTTCGACCCCCGTCATCTGTCCTGCAAAAAACATTTTGGGATTTTTCACCGTTGAATAGGTTGGCGTAAGAAAACCGGGAGAATTAAGATAAGTGTTTCTGTGCATAACACCGTATCTGAAAAATTCTGCCGATTCAAGTCCGGGAATCAAGCGAAAAACGCGCTTTTGCTCACCAAACGTCAAGTGAGTCTGAAAACCGACGATATTATACATAGTTCCCTCGCGGTTTTCACGTCTCAGCTGAACGGTTGCAAAGGCATCCTCACCTGTTTGCGGAACGGGAAGCCCGACGGGCTTCATCGGTCCGAATCTTAACGTATCGTATCCGCGCGACGCCATGACCTCGACGGGCATACACCCCTCAAAAACAACGAGCTTTTCCTGAAGCTCTTTATCAAACGCCTTAAGCGGCGCCGAGTCAGCGGCTATGAGAGCGTTGTAGAAAACGTCGTACTCATCCCTCGTCATAGGACAGTTCAAATAATCCTCAGGGTTTCCCTTTCCGTATCTTGATGCAAAGAAAGCCTTATCAAGATTAACGGTGGAAAAATCTATAATCGGAGCTGCAGCATCGAAAAAATGAAGCTCACCGCCGCCCGTCATTTGCGAGATGTATTCCGAAAGGCTCTCTGAGGTTAACGGTCCCGTTGCAACGACGGTGATTATATTTTCATCGATTCTGTCAACCTCTTCTTCGATGACCGTAATAAGCTCTGAGGATTTGATTTTGTCGGTTATATATTCGCTGAAAAGCTCTCTGTTTACTGCAAGAGCGCTTCCTGCCGGGACCTCGGTTGCGTGAGCCGCTTCCATGATCAAGGAATCCATACTCGACAGCTCCGCCTTAAGAAGTCCAACGGCGTTATTCAGCTGATTTGAGCGCAATGAATTTGAGCAGACAAGCTCGGCAAAGCCTGCACTATGGTGTGCGGGCGAAAACTTTTTTGGCTTCATTTCGTAAAGTTCAACGCGAACGCCGAGCTTTGCAGCCTGCCATGCGGCTTCACAGCCCGCAAGACCTGCG
>SVRU01000073.1 GCA_015064665.1 Oscillospiraceae bacterium | reverse complement strand
TATTTGATACCGAGGTTTACTCTAACACCGGCGGACAGGCTTCCAAGGCTTCCAACATCGGTCAGGTTGCTCAGTTCGCAGCAGCAGGTAAGGCAATCGGCAAGAAGAATCTTGCAGAGATCGCAATGTCCTACGGCTACGTTTACGTCGCACAGATCGCTATGGGCGCAGATATGAACCAGACTCTTAAGGCAATTGCCGAGGCTGAGGCATATCCCGGACCTTCGCTCATCATCGGCTACGCTCCCTGTGAGATGCACTCCATCAAGGGCGGTATGGCTAACTGCCAGGCTGAGATGAAGAAGGCTGTTGAGGCAGGCTACTGGCAGATGTTCAGATTCAATCCTGCTCTTAAGGCTGAAGGAAAGAACCCCTTCACTCTTGATTCCAAGGAGCCCGTTGGTGATTACCAGGCATTCCTTGCAGGCGAGGCTCGTTATACCCGTCTTGCTCAGGCGTTCCCTGAGAGAGCAGAGAAGCTCTTCACGGAATCCGAGGCTGCAGCAAAGGCTAAGTATGAAAGACTTAAGAAGCTTGTTGAGTTCTACAACGTATAATTCTTAAAATCATATAAAGAAACCGACACGGGTACCCGTGTCGGTTTTTATTTCTTCAATATCTCAGAGCCGCTTTCGCCATCCCGAGAGAGCAGAGAAGCTCTTTCTTCGCAAAATATACGTTATAAACTTGACTTTCTTGCGTTTGCAGGTATAATATATATAGGTACATACCATACATTACATCTTTTAAAAACGGGAGAAAAATATGTTTTTTCAAAATGCAAGATGGATAGGTTTAGGCGACGAGTTTAAAAATCATGATACGGGGTTTGACAGTCCTGCTCTTCAGCTTAGAAAAATCTTTAATTATGACGAAAACGGCAAGGTGGAATGTCTGATTTGTGGTCTTGGTATATACGTGCTGTATATTAACGGTGTGCGTGTCGGAAAAGACGTGCTTGCACCCGCCTTTACGGCGTATGACAGACGCACCTTGTATGTTAAATATGACGTGAGTGAATATTTAAAACGCGGGGAAAATTTGATTGCAGTAAAACTCGGTGACGGATTTTATCATCAAACGACTAAAGATACGTGGTATTTATATGCTGCTACCTGGCGTAATTCTCCAAGACTTTTGCTTGAGTTTTTTGAAAACGGAAACTCTGTCTTTGCCAGTAATGAGACCTGGAAGGTTACCGATAAATCGGCAACCGTGCATAATGCTATAAGAACAGGCGAATTTTACGATGCGCGCAAGGAGGACGGCTGGAAAACGGTTGATTATGATGATTCGGACTGGGTGAATGCTAAAATTATACGTTCTCCCGGCGGAACGCTTCAGCTACAGACAATGCCGAACATCCGCGAACAAGAGATTTTGAAGCCTGTTGCTTCGTGGAAATCGAAAAACGGCTGGGTATATGATTTCGGCAAAAACGTTGCAGGTTATGCGGGCATTGAAATGCAGGGCAGGTCTGGTGAAACTATTACCTTGCGGTATGCGGAAAAATTAAAAGGAAAAGAAATTGACCAATCGAACGTTGATTTTTACGTATATACGGGCGAGTTTGCCACTGACCGCTACACTTTTAAGGGCGAAGGCGTTGAAAAATGGAAGCCTGATTTCGTATATCACGGGTTTCAATACGTAGAGGTGAGCGGTGTTTCCGAGAAGCCTGCCGAGGATTCATTTTTGGCATATTCGATTTATACGGATTTTGAGCGCATTGGAAATTTCAACTGTTCAAACGAATTGTTGAGCTGGACGTATCGAGCAGGACTTCAGTCCTTTGTAAATAATTTTCACGGATTTATTACCGACTGTCCTCAAAGAGAGAAAAACGGTTGGCTGGCAGGACCGTGGATGTCTGCAGGATACGGAATTTTCAATTTTGATGCAACAGAAGCATACCTTAAATTTCTTCAGGACGTTTGCGACATGCAGAGGCCAAACGGTGAATTGCCTTGTATGGCACCCACTTCTGCGTGGGGATATAATTGGGCGAACGGTCCTTTTCTGGATTTGGTTCTTTTTAAATTGCCATTTACAATTTACGAAGAAACCGGAGACAGACGTGCGATTGAGCAGGTTTATCCCTATGTGAAGAAATATCTTCCTTATGTGGCAAGCTACCAAAGAGAAGACGGAACACTGGAAGCATTTGGACTTGGAGATTGGCGTCCGCCCGAAAATATCGGAAATCCTCTTCTCATCACCAATGCATTTTCCGACTCATGCTGTTACTATAAAATTCTGCTTTACGCAAAGCGCATGGCACAAATGATGGGTGAAGAAGAGCTTGTTAACTATTGCAGGGACAAAGCGAGTGAAATTAAAGCCGCGATACACGCGAAGTATATCCGCGGTGACGTAGTGGACAACGACAGCCAGGGTTCGCTTGCGGCGGTTTTGTATTTTGGTGTAGTAGAGGGAGAAGAGGCAAAGGCAATCGCAAAAAAGCTTGCCGATTCTGTAATAAAAGATAATTATTTAATTAAAGTCGGAATTATCGGGCTTATATCGCTGTTTAATTCTTTGTCCGATTACGGATACGTTGACGTTGCTTACCGCATGATAAATCAATACGAATATCCGTCACTCGGTTATTGGATGAAGCAGGGAGCAACAACTATTTGGGAAAGCTGGCTCGGTGATGCTTCAAGATGCCATCAAATGATCTCGCATCCTGTTGAATGGATCATTCGTAACGTGGGCGGACTTCAAAACAAAGGTATTGCATATGATAAGTGCTTGATCAAACCCTATTTCTTTGACGAGAATTGCAGCGCGGAATGTTCGACAAGAACTCCCAAGGGCGTGATTTCTGTCAGTTGGGAAAAGAAAGCCAACATATTCACAGCGGACATCGTATTACCGCAGGACTGCAAAGCAACTCTAGAGTTGCCGAACGGAGAGATAACCGAGGTTCAAACGGGAAGATATACAAAGCAGCTTTGATAGATTTTGAGTTGATTTTGGAAATTCGTATAATGTTTGTTGGCAAGGAGCATAACATTTTATGAGCGTATAGGATTGGTATAAACACAAGCTGAAAAGGAGATATTAATGTTCTTACAGGATTATATTTGGTTTTTAGGAGCGATTTTCGTCTGCATGATGTTTTCACTTTGGGCGCAAGGCAAGGTGAAATCTTCCTTTGCAAGAAATAATATATTAAGATGCCGTTCGGGAATGACCGGGCATGATACCGTGTCGCGTCTTTTGCGCGCAAACGGCGTTTGGGATATCTCGGTAGGGCGTGTCGGAGGTTTTTTATCCGATCACTATCACCCCAAAAAACAGATAGTTAATCTTTCGGACAGCACCTATGCAAACAGCTCTGTTGCCGCTGTTGCCGTTGCGGCGCATGAGGTAGGGCACGTTATGCAAAAGCAAGAGGGATATGCTTTCTACAAGGTGCGTACCGCCCTCGTGCCCGTGGTGAATTTCGGAACGTTTTTGGCTATGCCCCTCGTGCTTGTGGGATTGCTGCTTGATTACTCGGTAGCGGCAGCTGATGCAAATACCGGTTTTTACGTAGCTATGGTGGGCGTTGCTCTCTACGGCGGCTCGCTTCTGTTTGCGCTTGTAACTCTTCCCGTTGAGCTTGATGCCTCAAGGCGCGCGAAGAAAATGCTTCTTTCCGAGGGAATTTTAACGCAGGAAGAATTACCTGCGGCAAGCGAGGTTTTGTCGGCTGCTGCACTCACCTATCTTGCTTCGCTTCTCACCTCTCTCGTTTATTTCCTTCGCTTTTTAATGTACGTTCTCACACTTTTTGGCAGACGCAACAATTCAAGATAAAAGCAGAAAATAAAAGCATAGAATAAATAGAAATATTTCTTTTCATATTTAACAGTTTGTTCATAAAATTCCGTTCCAAATATGATACAATATTCGATGTTTGAATATTGTATCAGACGAAAAGGATTAAGACTATGAAACAACTGCTTGAATTGTTTGAGCCGATTCTCGAATTTGGTAAGGACGGAAACTGGAAGATGATAATAATGTGGCTTATCGGCGGCATTCTTATCTATCTTGCAATCAAAAAGGAAATGGAGCCTACGCTTCTTTTGCCTATCGGTTTTGGCGCAATTATCATGAACTTCCCCGGCTCGGGTGCCGCAGAACCGCTTCACACTCTCTACAACGCGGGTATTGCTAACGAGCTTTTCCCTCTAATACTGTTTATCGGTATAGGCGCAATGATTGATTTCGGACCGCTTCTTAATAATCCGAAGCTGATGATATTCGGTGCGGCTGCGCAGTTCGGTATCTTCTTTACGCTTTGTATGGCGTCTGTGTTCTTCCCTGATTTTCGTGATTTTGCATCAATTGCAATAATCGGTGCGGCTGACGGTCCTACCTCGATCGTCGTTGCAACAAAGCTCGGCTCTTCGTATATAGGTGCAATAACGGTTGCCGCATATTCGTATATGGCACTCGTTCCTATTATTCAGCCTCCCGTAATTAAGGCTTTGACTACGAAAAAGGAAAGAATGATACGCATGGAATACAAGGCAAACAGCGTATCCAAAACCACGAAGATACTTTTCCCGATACTTATCACTATTATCGCGTGCCTTTTTGCTCCCGGCGCGGGCTCGCTTATCGGATTTTTGATGTTTGGAAACCTTATACGCGAGTGCGGTGTTCTCGATTCGCTTTCGGAAACCGCGCAGAAGGTTCTCGCAAATCTTATCACTATTTTCCTCGGTATCACCATTGCCTTCAATATGACCGCAGACCAATTCCTTAACGTAAAAACTCTTCTTATAATGGGACTCGGTCTTATCGCTTTCGTTGTTGATACGGCGGGCGGCGTATTGTTTGCAAAGCTTTATAACTTAATAATGAGACTTATCGGAAAACCGCTTATCAATCCTATGATTGGTGCGGCGGGTATATCAGCTTTCCCGATGTCGGGAAGAATAGTACATAAGATGGCTCTTGAAGAGGATAATCAGAATTTCCTTCTTATGCATTCTATCGGAGTAAACGTTTCGGGTCAGATTGCATCGGTAATTGCAGGAGCTCTTATTCTCAACTTCTTCCTGCCCCTCGTATAAAAGAATGTAAGAGAGGAGAAAAAGATGTATTTTGAACCTATTGAATTTATAAATAACCTCAAATATATGGGTGTTGGAATGATTGGAGTTTTCGTTATAATCGGAATAATCATTCTTGCTACTTTCGCTATCGGAAAATTTACGGCTAAGCTTTCCGGCGGCAATAAAGATTAAAGAAAAATAATAAAAACAGCGAGGACACAGCCAAAAGCTGCAGCGTCCTCGCTGTTTTTTGTTTAAAAACTAACCGTCAATAATCTCCAAGTAATACCGTGAGTATTGCTTGAGCGTAAATTCTTGCAAGAAAGTCGTTTGGGTGATTGACACCGTTTCCGGTCAGATCGCGAAAACGTTTTCCACCCATATAAAGCTCGGTTGAGAGTCTTGTCATATCGCAGACTGCGGTATTCTTAAATTCTCCCTCAAGCCGATAGAGACTGTTTACGTGGTATCTTTGATTTTTAAGCCAGTCGCTCTCGGGGTTGGGAATCATAGTGCCGACAAGAAGCACGGGCGTGTTTGGAAACTTTTCTGTCACACGGGTGAGCATTTTCTTGTAAAGTCCGTAGTAGTCGTCCGGGCTTCTGTCACCGTCGTTCATTCCAAAAGCTAATACAAGCATATCCGGATTGTGCTTAATAACGTTTTCCTCAAGATTTTCATATGCCCAGGCGGTGTTCTTGCCGCCAACAGCGGTATTGACGTAATTTATTTCTCCGAATTTTTCCGTGAGAAGCTTGTGAATCATTACGGCAAAGGAGTCAATGCAGGGCTCACAGGTGTAAAGTCCTCCGCCGCTTGAGTCAGCACCTGTTGTAATGCTGTCGCCAAAGAAGAGCAGGGTTGGGGTCTTACCGTTCTTCGCTTTGTCAAGAAAGCTTTTGAAGATTTCGGGGCGGCTCTCGGGAATATATCCGAGCCATTTGTCGCTGTGCGTATAGGTAACGACTATTTGATTGTTGTAAAAGAATGGTTTTTTGCCAAAGGCAAAGAAGCGCTCTCCGTCAAGCTCAAGCTTCTCGCGCAGCCTTTTTCTGTCAACCTTTATTTCAATGTCGAATATTCCGTCAGGTCTTTCCCATTTTGCAGGAGTATCTCTAAAATACTCTTCGAGAGGAAGTGACGGAATTTTCGTATTCGGCAGAAGCTTCAGTCTTCCGTTTTCAAGCGCAAAATCCAAGCCCTCTTTATATTCGGTCTTTCTGTCCGAGGACATGACCTTTTCTATTTTGTCGGGGGTGAAAATGAGGGGCGCCGTGTCATTTTTTCCGACAAACATAACGCTTTCTTCGGAAATTCTCTTAGCTTTCCAAAACGGCTCAAGATATTCACTGAGATTGTAAGTCATTATTTTATCCTACCATTTTCAAAAATTGTTTTTAGCATCGGACGGTTTGCCAACCGTCTTTTTCAAAACCATATTAACAAAAACAATGCAACAGGTGCATCCGACGAATTCCGCTATCGGAAACGACCACCACACGAGGTTGACGTTGTCCGAAAGAGAAAGCAGGTATGCCGCAGGAATAAGAACGACGAGCTGCCTGATTACGCTGACAATAAGGCTGTATATGCTTTTTCCGAGCGCCTGACAGGTGGAAATGCTTACTATTGAGAAGCCTGCAAGCATAAAACTGATGCTAATGATTCGTAAAGAGGGAATGCCGACTTTTATCATTTCGGCGGACGCGTTGAAAAATCCGAGAAGTGTTTCGGGAAGAAGCTGGAAAACAGAAAATCCGAGCAGCATATAGGCAATCGCCGTTATTGACGAGAGCTTCATCGTTGCGTATATTCTCTCTTTTTTCTCAGCACCATAGTTGTACGCGATTATCGGTATCATACCGTTGTTAAGTCCGAATACTGGCATAAATATAAAGCTTTGAAGCTTAAAGTATATGCCGAATACGTTAAGTGCCGCTCCGCTGAACTTCAAAAGAATATTGTTCATTGAAAAGGTCATAACAGAGCCTATTGCCTGCATCAGCACGGACGGAATTCCTATCGCAAGCATCTCGCCGAGAATCTTAATTCTGGGAATGATGTTTTTTAGCTTTACGGTTATTTCCTTGTTAATTGTGAGATTGAGAATGATTCCTACGATAGCCGAAACGGCTTGTCCGATTACGGTTGCTATTGCCGCCCCCTTGACACCGAGCGCGGGAGCACCCAGAAAACCGAAAATCAGTATCGGGTCAAGAATAATATTTGTAATCGCACCCGAAAGCTGTGTGATCATGCTATAAACCGATTTTCCCGTGGCTTGCAAAAGTCTTTCGCAGGTTACCTGTATAAAAAGACCCAGAGAGAAAATTGAAATCACCGAGATATAATCAATACTGTACCGATAAAGCAGAGAGCCCTTTTCTGTCTGAACTGCCACAAACGGCTCTGCAATAAACAGACCGAATACAAGAAATACTATATAGGCGAACAGAGTCAGAAATATTCCCTGACCGGCTGAGAGGTCGGCGCGCTCCTTGTTCTTTTGACCGAGCGCGCGTGATAGAAGAGCGTTCATACCGACGCCGAATCCCGTAGCGGCTGCTATCATAAGCATCTGAATGGGGAATGCGAGAGTAAGTGCGCCCGTTCCCGCATCGGGGTCGAAACGAGCAACGAATATCGAGTCAACGATATTGTAAAGCGCCTGAACGAGCATTGAAATTATTATCGGAACCGAGATTGAAAATAACAGCTTTGGTATTTTCATAGTTCCCATTTTGTTTTCTCTTAAATTAGCTTCCATTTTATATCCTTTAATTTTATTTTAACTATATAAATCTAACATAATAAGGAATATATGTCAAGTATATTTTTGTTAATAAACCGAGGCTATTGACTTTTTTTGCATTATATGGTAACATAATGTGGTTTATATATAGTAAATTGTAAAAAATAAAATAATCAGGATGGAAAAATTTTATGTTGATTCCGATTTTGCTTTTTGCTGTAGGACTCGTGCTTCTCATTAAGGGCGGCGACTGGTTCGTTGACGGTGCTACGGGTGTTGCGCACCGCTTTAATCTTCCCGAAATTCTTATAGGCGCAACCGTCGTATCTATAGGAACGACGCTGCCTGAGGTCATGGTTTCGGCGCAGGGAGCTATGGCGGGTTCGGGCGCTATGGCTTACGGAAATGCTATTGGCTCGATTATTTGCAATACCTCGCTTATTGCCGCGTTGACTATTGCGATCAAGCCGGGCAAGGCTGATAGAAAATCAATGGTGGTTCCCGGTTGCTTTTTCTTTGGTGCGGCGGCGTTTTATGCAACGATAGCTTATACCACGGGCGATTTTTCAAGATGGGTCGGCGTGGTTCTTCTTTCGGTTTTTGCAGTGTATATGCTTCTTACCGTTCTTCAAATGAAGAAAAATCCCGAGCTTGCAGTGGCAGAGGGGGAGGAGGAAGAGGGCGAAAGCTCGCTTTCCGACGAAGAATATGCCTCGCTAAGCTTCTTTAAAAAGGCTCTTGCACATATAAACGGTGAAAAAAATACGATTGCCAGAGAAATCGTCCTGCTTGTAGTCGGTGCGGCTGTCATTGCTCTCGGAGCAAATCTGCTCGTCGATAACGGAACGATTATTGCCGAGAAGCTTGGCGTTCCCGAAACGGTAATTGCTCTTACCTTCGTTGCTCTCGGAACATCGCTTCCCGAGCTTGTTACGGCAATTACGTCTTTGGCAAAGGGTCACGGTGCACTCTCGCTCGGTAATATTATCGGCGCAAACCTCTTTAACCTTGTTCTTGTAAGCGGTGTTGCTGTAACGATATCTCCTTTCCCCGTTCCGAATGCAAGTCAGCTCTTCGGTATGAATGCTTCTTTGGTAATGGATATACCGGTTGCTATCGGAGCAATGCTTATTATGGTTGTTCCTGCTTTGATTCGCCAAAAGCTCTCACGGGTGCAGGGTATTATGCTTTTGGCAATATATGCAGCCTTCTGTACGGTGCAGTTTGTAATGTAAATAATTATATACAAACAGAAAATACAAACATCGCTTAGCGTGTTATCCTTAACGGAGAACACGCTAAAACTAAGTTTGCCCCAATGGGCAAGTGAAGTTTACTTTGTAAGTGAAGTTATCCTGCGGATAGTGAAGTTTTGCCTTTGGCAAAGCTGGCAAACTTAACTTCACTTGTGCGTAGAACAAACTTCACTGCAACGCAACTTCACTTTCGCGTCAGCGAAAACTTCACAGGCAGAAAAAGAGATAACATTTCGTGCTGCAAACCGATTTGTTATCTCTTTCTGTCGTTATAAGGGTTTGGGCTTAGCCTATAAAGTGTTTGACCGGACAAATACGATGCTCGCACTTATCGGCTTTTCAAATTCCACCTAAGAACATCACCCGGTATACCTGCATTGCTTGTCATTTTTTAGTTTTTTCAAACCGTGCATATTTAGCGGGCGGTATGCCCGTTTTTTGTTTAAACACTTTTGTAAAGTGATAAACGTCTGAGTAGCCAAGCTCATATGCTATTTCTTTTGGTGTAAAAATCAGCGAGGACAGCATTCTTTTTGCCTCTTCGATTCTGGCTTGTTCTCTATATTCGGTAATCGTAACACCGAGTGCCTCTTTAAATTTGAATCTGAGATAGGATTCGCTTATTTTGCAAAAATCGGCTAGCTCTCGGGAAGAAAAGCACCTTTTGAAATTTGAATTTATAAAATCCGTCGCACTGTTTATAACGGGGTCGGTATATCTCTGGGGTAAATGCTTCTTGAAAAGTTCAAGGTAAAGTGTAAGGATATCTATTTTACAACTCAGCAAACTGTAATTTTTGCGTTGTTGCCAACTCTTATAAATTTTTGAAACAAGTAAGTTCTCTGATTCCGAACATTCCAGAACTTTTGGCAAAAGGGCAAGTGAATTATCGTTGTCCAAAATCCTGTATGCCGAGGCAATATAACGGTATCCTGCTTTAATTGAAAACGAATAGCTGTCTCCTGCCTTAAGCAAAACGAGGCTGGATTTTTTTATTTTAAAGCTTTCTCCTCCCAAAATGCAAAAGTTTCCCTCGCCTTCGGTGAAATATACAAATCCACTCCATTTTCTGTCGGCGTGAGTAAATTTAAAATCTTCACTGTCAGAGCTGAATTCGTTTATTACCGCAATATCAGATATACTAATATTTAAATCATTCATAATAAATCCCCCCTTTCTTGATTATACCTTGATATTTATCAAATGTCAATATATAGTCGTTTTATACAAAAGATACGCATATTTTACATTGACATCGATTATGCAAGGATTTATAATTAAAAAAAGAGAAAGGGGAATTTCATATGCTTGAATTTAAAAAAATAAGTATCCTATGTGATGTTATAGAAAAGGAAAGCTCTATTCCCGATATAAAAAATCCGGATTCAGCGGCATTTTTTGTCTGCGATGAGTCGGTTGATGCCGAGCAGGCGGAAAATATCGGGCGTGGAATGATTCATACGATTCTTCCGTACAAGATGCAGAATAACTATGGCAAAAGGCAAGCTGTGCGGGAGTTTAATGCAGCTATCCTTGAAAATGAAAATATAAGAGCTGTTTTTCTGCCCGAACTCGGAGGCAGACTCTGGTCGCTTTACGACAAGAAATACAACAGAGATTTAATTTACGAAAACGGGTCTGTTAGCATTGCAAATCTCGCACTTTGCAATGCTTGGTTTGCAGGCGGTGTAGAGTGGAATATTGGCATGAAAGGGCATACTCCGCTTACCTGCCGTCCTCTGTTTGCAAAAAAATGCCGGGGCAAACGCGGGAACGATATCCTTTGTATGTATGAGTACGAGGAGATCCGAGGAGTTGTTTACAGTATCGAATTTACACTTTCGGGAGCAGAGCTTTTGACACGGGTCAATATCGTTAACACTAGTGATACCGAAACATTCACGTATTGGTGGTCAAATATAGCGGTAAGAGAGGAAGGAAACAGGATTTATGTTCCTGCCGACAAAACCTACGTTACCTCATACCGCGACGGCGGATATAAGATATCGAAGACCTCCGTAAGCGAACAAATGAGCTATCCCGGGCATACCAAGGATGCAAAGGACTATTTTTACGATATTCCCCGGGGCAAACGCAAATGGATAGCCGTTCTTGACGGTAACGGTATAGGTCTGTTTCACACGTCTGCTGATAATCTTGTCGGCAGAAAAACATTTCTGTGGGGCAAGGGCAGAGGCGGAGAGCATTGGAACAGTCGGCTTTGCAACCGAGGAAATTATATCGAGGTGCAGGCGGGTCTTATGAAAACACAGTTCGAGCATATGAAGCTAGGAGCAAGAGAAGAGATAAGCTTTGTAGAAAACTATTCGCTTGTCGATATAGGTATCAAGTCTTACTCGGAGAGTGTAAAAGTTCTTGAAGACATAGCGAAAAATAAAGACGTCAGCGCAGAGCTTTTTGAAAAGCGCAAAGACTTTTTTCCTGAAATTCTAGGCTCACCTAGGGGATATCTTAAAGAGCTTATAACGGGCGTGCGGCTGTCGGCAGAGCTTGAATTTCCGAAAGAAAGCCTTACCCCCGAGTTTGAGTACTACCATTCCTTGATTTCGGGCGGCGAATACCGCGCGGATGCGAATACAGCTTTCGTTATTGATGTCGAATATAAAAATCTGATACTGAAAAAAAGAAAGCTCACCGAGTTCGATTATTATATCCTTGCCATAATCGATTACGCTAACCGCAATTTTGATTCATCGGTTGAAATGATAAAGAAATCACTTGCTATACGTGAGCATGATTACACACTTTCCGCCGCGTCGCTTCTGGCTCTTTATATCGAGAGAGATAAACCGCGAGCATACAAGCTTGCCTATGAGGCATGCCGATTGAATCCCGAACATTTTCAAACCGTTTGCCTTTATGCCGAGGTTTGTACCGCTGTGGGAAAATATAATGAATTTATCGACTTTTACAGTAACGCTTCTGAAGAGATAAAAGCCGAGGGACGTGTCAAAATGTTCGTTGGAAAGTGCCTTGTTGAGCTTGACCGAGCAGAAGAAGCCGAGAAATTTATAAACAAGGAATTATCTATGCCGGATATAAGAGAGGGCGAGTATTCCACAACGAATCTTTGGGTAGAAATGTACAGAAAGAAAATTGCAAAAAGAGATGGCGTGTCGGCCGAAAGTATAACAGACGAGCGTGTGCTTCTGGAATATCCCATACCCTATGAAATTGATTTCAGAATGCATTAAAGGAGATTATAATATGACTGATAAAGTTATGAAGCCGTGGACGCCCATTACCGTACGTGAAGATATAAATTCTGTAAATGTTGGAGTATGGGGACGAGAGAACCAATCAGGCAGGCTCTCTTTTCTTGAAGCAATGAGCTCCCAAGGGCAAAAAATTCTTTCGTCGCCGATACGTGTTGTAGGAACCGAAGACGGAGAGGACTTTGTGTTTGAGGAATACAGGGTTTTTGCAATGGATAACAGCTCCGATGCTTATGCAGAAACCGTTGCAAGTGCCGAATCCGACGAATTTGTCCTGAACGTTGCAATGAGGTGCGAGTTTGACGGATTCATCGACACCACTCTTACCATTGTACCGCGCGGAAGAACGGTCAAGCAGATTTTCGGATTTGAAGGGCTTAAGCCGTATCGGTACACACTTTCGCGCCTTTGGCTTGAAATTCCGATAAGCAGGGAAGTGGCTAAATATTATCAGATGTTTCCGCGGAGTGAAAACATGTCAACTCTCGAGGCAAGCGATGAAATTAAAGAATTTATGCATCTTCCTTTCAAATCTCAGATTTTTCTCGCAAACGATGACGTCGGCTTTATGATGTCCATGGAGAGCCAAAAGAATCTTACACCTTTTGAAAACGAAAGATTTATTGAAATAATACCGGGAGAGAAAGAGGTGCTTCTTCGTATAAGGCTTATTGACGAGGAACCTTTTGCTTGGAGAGACATTGACAAATGCGATACGAAAGAGAGAATGAGTCTTAGTCCCTTAAGCTTCAGATTCGGCATTATGACGACCCCCGTAAAACCCGTTATACAGACTCTTACGTCTGAAAAGGCTGTTCATATTGATTGCTTTAAAAAAATAGAGAGTGATTATGAGGAATTTCTGTCGTCACCGTTTGAAAATACAGGCGAGATAACCTTTGACAGATTAAAACGGCTCGGTGTTAACACACTATATCTGCACGAAAAATGGAACGATATTCAAAATTCGCCCATACTCACCTCGGCTACAGCAAGACGGTTGAGATACATAATAGACGAGTGCCACAAAAGAAATATAAAGGTAATTCCGTATTTCGGTTACGAGATATCGACGCTTGCACCTTATTTTAGAGAGCTTTCGCCCGACGTCGAGGTCAGAACCACAAGAATCGGACGCTGGTACAGACAGCCTGCCCAAAGGGATTGTAAGGTATGTCAGAATTCTCGCTGGTCGGAGTTCTTTACTGACGGAATTGAAAAACTCGTCAGAACGTATGGTTTTGACGGATTATATCTTGACGGCACGGCGTACCTGTGGGCTTGCCAGAACACATCGCACGGGTGCGGATGCTATTCACCCGATGGCAAGCTTTATCCCACCTATCCCGTTTTCGGTGCGCGCAAGACTATGAAAAAGCTATACGAAATCATATGCGAGGACAGGGGCGGAGTCATAAACTGTCACGCAGGCTCGGCATTTAATATGCCAGCACTTTCCTTTGCAAGTTCGATGTGGGACGGTGAAACATTCCAAAGATTGTTCATCGACGGAAGCATAAGCAAATTGCCCGACGAATATTTCAAATGCCTTTACACGGGCAAAAATCTCGGACTAATGATATATATGCTTTGCTATCTGAATCCACCCGAATGGAGCATTGATATGGCGTTTGCGGTTTCCTTGCCGTTTGGTATACTGCCAAAGGTTAATGATGTTGGTGAGCCGCTTGAAAAAATATCAAAAATATGGGAGATATACGATAATTTCGGAGTCGACCAAGCGCATTTTGTTCCTTTTTATTCCAAGGAAGAAAAGGGAATATCGGTGTCGGACGAAAATATTAAGCTGAGCGTTTATAAAAAAGAGGACTCCGTCCTTGCAATACTTGCTCTGACCGACAAAAATTACGAGTCCGAGTTTGAGATAAAAAGTAAATTTCGCACGGTAAATTGTTCTCTTACGGGCAAAACGCTTTCAACAAACGGAAACGTAAAATTAAATCTTTCGGGATTTGATCTTTGCATTGTTGAGTTTAAATAAAAAAGCGGCTGTCTCAGATTTTGATATAATCCCCTTAAAGTAGACACTTGAAAAAACAAAAAGTATTCAAGACTACTTTAAGGGGGTTATTTTTATGCCAAGGAAATCGCGCAAGAACAAGAAATACAGTATTGAATTGAAAGTGCA
>SVRU01000072.1 GCA_015064665.1 Oscillospiraceae bacterium | reverse complement strand
GGCGCATTTGGGCGCAAACAAAAATGACCGAAAAATAAATAAAAAGCTCAAAAATTAATTAATGAGCTAAGAAATTACTGTATAAGGTTGAAATTCTACGAATTTCTCCATTAAACTGGGGTCATTTTCTATCTCCGTTTTCGCCCTCTCGACGTATGCATATACGCCTTCGGAGCGAAGAACGAAGATTTTCGCTCCAAATCCCCCTATCCCCTTAATAAGTGAGAGGCTAGCTCAGGTTTTTGAACTTGAGCTAGCCTCTTTTTTATGCATATTGCATTGTTTTTCGTCAAAACTCATAAGTTTTGAGTCTGAATTGCCCTCTTTTTATTCCTCGAAGACGTTCGCAAAGGAAATAATTTTGTCGTAGGCATAGTCGTAATAAACCAGCTCAGCAAAATATTCCTCACCGAAATATTCAAGCATCTCAGTCTCGATCTCCTTTATCCTCGCCTGCTTTTCATCCTCGGTTTCAAGCTTTGAAATCTCTTCGGCGTAGATATCCTCAACGTAATAATCGCGATGCTCTTTATATATTTTTTCGTATGAGGACTCATACTCTTTTTCGCTCGGTATGAGATTCTCTTTCCTTATTATATAATAGAAGATAATTTTTTCGGTGACGATGCTCTCGGCTTCGGCAACCATAAGACTTTTGGCATCGGCATTCCGGTCTGCGCCGTATCTTGCAATAATGAAGGCTTCAATGGTCGAATAAACCGCCGAATAATAGGAGGTATATTGATTATATATTTCAGCGTATATTTCTTGATAAACCGATTCAAGCTCGCTTTCGGGAAGCTTTTTAATCTTCACCTTTTCGTTGTAGTAATCCCACACCGCCTCTTCAATCAAAGTCGCACGGGTCTGTTCGTTTTCTGCCTTTAAGGCTTCAAGAAGGTACGCGCGATGCTTTTCGGTAAGGCTCGAGCCCTCGTATTTTTCAAGCTCCTCTGCGGTTATTTTAAGCGTTTCGGTTATAAATTCGTCATTATATTCGGGAACATCGTATACGACCGACGACTTGAAATAAACGTCAAACTTGACCTCTTTGCCGCGCAGGGTTTCCTCCCCGTAATTCGCGGGAAAACGCGCGTCTACCGTGACGGGCTCGGACGAGCATCTTATTGCATATACCACCGTCATATCGTAGTAGATTGCGGTGCCGTTTTCACAGCTGAAAGTCTTGCTTTCTGAAATTTTGTTTCCTATTATTATATTAGAGGACTCAAAATACGCCTTGAAGCCCTCTCCGTAAAATGAGTCGGTACTATCATCGGACAGGTCGATTCTCTCATTCGTTTTGGTGCTGTAGCTTCCGTCGGGGAGCATGACCGAATAGGAAAGATAGATAACGTCGCCCGCCTTGACACTGCCGCTTTCAAAACGCTCGCTGCTCGGCTTGTAAAGATGCTCGCCGGGAACCGCGCCAACAAGTCCCTCTTCAAATCCCTCGATAAAGGATAGAGAGCCTATGCCGAGCGAGTAATAACTGCCCGTCATATTCGAGCCGCCCTCAAAATCCACCTCGCGTCCGTCCTCCGAGACCATATATCCTCTGTAATAAATATTTACGGTATCGCCAACGCTGACGGGAATATCAAACTGATCAGCGCCCTTATACGACGCATCTTCAGACTTGTTTTTATAAAGAAGCGACATTATCCGACGGTCAACGCTGCCCGAGTCGATCTTATCGGTTTTCACCCGAAGCGTATATCCCTTATAATCCTCAAGGGTTATGTATTCCGAGAGATCGCTTTTCATATAATCAAAGCCGCCGGACCTCAAAAGCGGAATCATAACCGCCAAAACGATAGCCAACACGGCAACAAGCGCGGCAGCGGCAACAGTCACGGTCTTGCGGTTGAGCCTCGGCTTTTTTTTATCGGAGTTTATCTTTTCGCTTTCTTTTCTGTATCCAACCATAGCAACCCTTGCGGGCGTCGCGGCGTTTTTCTTCTTTTTGCTCATATTTTCTCCAAGTCAGAATTTAATTAAAGGAATCGGCAAAGTCGGTGGCAAGCTTATCACAACGCTCGTTATAACCGTGTCCGTTATGCCCTTTCACCCAAACGAACTCAACCTCGTGCATCTTCGCAAGTCCGTACAGTCTCTCCCACAAATCGGGATTTTTAAGCTCTTCCTTGCCACGCCTCCAGCCCTTTTCGCGCCACGCGTATATCCACCCCTCGCAAAAAGCGTCGACGAGGTATTTGGAATCCGAGTAAAGCGTTACACGGCACGGCTCCTTCAAGGCTTCAAGGCCCGAAATTGCCGCCATAAGCTCCATTCTGTTATTGGTCGTAAGCGCCTCTCCGCCGGACATTTCCTTCTCGAATTTTCCGTAAACCAAAATAGCGCCCCAGCCGCCCCTGCCGGGATTGCCGCGGCACGCGCCGTCGGTGTATAAAGAAACTTCCTTCATTTTCTATCCTTTGTAAATCTGAAAAGAAATCCGACAGATATGCTGTCGGACTTCTTTCAAACTGTCATTTTATTCTGTTTTACTCGGTAACAGGCTCATCCTTTTCCTCGGATGCGGGAGTTCCGAATTCATAATCTCCGAACATCTCGTTCTTGTAATCGTAGGTAATGGTTACGTAGCCGTTTTCATCGGCGTCAGCCTTAACCTCTTCATACTCAAGAATCCAGTCCATAAGCTTGTTGAACTGAGCGGCGGTCTTCATATTGGTCTCGCCAAGCATGCTTTCGATAGAGAAATTCTTGTAGTAAAGAACGTAATAGTAGTAGTAATCCTCAAGCTCGTCCTTATACTCTTCGTATTCCTTTTCGGTAAGAACCTTGTCGTATTCCTGCGCCGCAAGGAATATCTGGATTATGGGCTGTACGCTCTCCTCTGCCTTTTCCTGAATTGCAGCCTTAGCATCCTTTACGGTATCAACGACCTTAATGTGTGCTGAAACATTGGAAATGAGGAACTTATCAAAGTCGCCCTTATACTGCTTGTAGTTGGAAATCTTGTTGGTTGAGTCGTAGGTGCCGGTATAGAAATCGTTTTCGTAGGTTTCGTAAATCTGAGTATAAGCCTCTTTAACAGCCTTCTTGGGAAGGGTATCGCCTACCTTGATATTCTCGGTAAGGAAGAAGTAGATTTCCTTCGCGAGCTTGTTCTTTATCTCCTCGTTATAAACTGCCTGGAGATATTCAAAGGTAACTATTTTGTAGTTCTTGTAAAGAATAGTGTCAAGATTTTCGGTTTGACCCTCGCCCACGATTGCAAGAAGCTTTGCGATGTTATCCTTCTTATCCTGACCTACCTTGTCGTAAGCCTCCTGAGCCTTTTTCTGATTTGCTCGAGCTCCGGTTCTGTTTTCGTCGGTTTCGCCGTCCTTACCGTTAAGAGCCTCGTTTGCAGCCTTGAACTTTTCTTCAAGCTCTGCTATCTTTTCGGCGTTGGGAGACGCGGAATTCTTCTCGGTTTCAAGAGCAAGCTCTGCCTCGTCGTACGCCGCAATTGCCTTAGTAAGAGCCTCGTCGGCGTTATCAAGAGAGGTCTGGGCGGTTTCGATGTTGTCGTAGTAAGCAACTATCTTCTTAACGAGATCCTCAATGCTGAGCTTATCCTCGGTCTTATATTTTACGGCGTTTTCCTTAATCTTATCCCTGTCTTCCTCGGTTGCATCGTCGTCAAGAGCGGATATTTCCTTAACGAAGAGGATTTCAAAAATAGAATCGGCTTCAAGGTCCTCGCCGAGAACCTTGTCGATAAGAACCTCGGTGGTGTATTCGGGAATCGCGATATAGTTAACGGGATATACGTAGTAGGTAAGCTCAACGTCCTTGAGGTCTCTCTCGGTTCCGGTCGTATCCTTTACCTTCGTTTCAACGTCATAGGTAACGTCGGTTGCAGTGCCTGCTTCCTTACCGTCGCCTACAAGCCAGTTAATAACGACGTTAGAATATTTAACCTCAGCCGTCGATTCACCGCTGGTCTCGGTAAGAGTGATTTCGTCAAGAGTCTTGCCGATTTCCTTACCCGCAAGGTACTCTGCCAAAGTTGCAGCGGTCTCACCCTCAGCTACGGACGCGCCAACCGTAAAGAGCTGGTTGGACAGGCTCGTCTTCTCCGTGCCGACGGTCTTGTCAAAGCTTACGTAAACCTTATCGCCCTCGCTGACGGTGCCGGACTTGATTCTGGAGGATACCCAGTTGATCTTGATGCTGGAATAGGTTGCGGTAACCTTGCCCTCTGCATCCTTTTCCTCGTACTTTTCAATGCTTGAAGAAATCGACTTACCTGCAAGATAGGATTCAAAGCTTGCAGCCGCTGAATCCCCCTCGGGAGCCGTGCCGATAATTACCTTATGGTTAGTGTAAACTACGGGAGGTTCCTCGCCGACCGTCTTAGTATACGTAACATATGCAACGTCACCCTCTACCGTCTTGCCGGAGGTGGTTGCAACGTAGGAATAAGCCGTGAAATCATTTGCAGCAAGAATCTCCGCTATCTTAGCGGAAAGCTCGTCGTCACCGTAATCCTTGCCGGGACGAAGCTGAAGGCTTACAGCACTTGCAGACTTCATTTTGTCAGCATAGAAATACGCGGTAACGTCCTCGAAAACTGCAGTTGCATAATAGGAGTAGTAAACGAGGTCGCGCTCACCGGGCTTGCCCTCGGTAAGTCTGTCCGCATCTTCTTTAATCGCAGATGCAATAGCTTCGTAGATGTTTTCAAGAACCTTTTCTTCTCTTGTTTTTGCGTCGGTGGTAAATTCACCGTCCTCAATCAAAATCTTTTTAAGCAAATCCTCAAAAGCGGTTTTTGAGAATTCGGCGTAGCTTGTCATATCGTCTTTTGCATAGCTGTATCCGCAGCCAACGAGCGAAAGAGCGAGCATGACAACCACGAGAATAGAACAGATAATTCTTTCATGTCGTGTTTCCTTTTATGTTGTTTTTATTTTTAATACTGTTTATCTCATTTCAAGGCGCAAATTGCGCTCTCAAAGTTGAGCAAAGATTATTATAACATATAAAAGCAAAAAATGCAAATACTTTTTTTATATTTTTTAAATATTTTTTATATATTTGCTTTAAAAGTATTGCTTTGCTCAAAATCCGAGCTTTTCTTAGCTCTTTTACTCTTTTTCGTCGGGATATCCCACGTCGGTATCCGGGATCTCGGCGTTAAGAAGGCTGAGGAAATTGTTAACTATCTTTTTGAAGGCAAAGGTGGATACGTAGAAATCCGAAACAGAACCGCCGACCGTCTCTCCGCTCATATTCTCTTGGAAAATGCTCACTCTTACGCGCCTGTCGTCTATTCGATAAAACTCGTATATATAGGTATAGGGAGAGGCGTTAGTCGATTGCCCGTTAAGGTCAAGACTGATTCGCATTACCAAATCGTCGGCATTCGGCGCGCTTTCCCTCTCTTCTTCGGCAAGAATGTCGGTGTAGGACGTGAGGAATATGAGCTTGACTATGTCCTTAAAGCAGGAGCCGCCGAGCGTATCGGGAAGGACCGAGGAATGAACCTTTTCATCGTAATCTTCTGCGTAAAGATAGAAGGTTTTAAGGCTTGTTCCGCCTTCGTAAACAAGACCGTTTTCGATATTTTGAGAGTTTTCAACAAACTCCGTGAATTTATTCGGCGTGCATTCGCCGGCAGCCGTTACGAATACTCCGAGAGCATCTCTGTACGCTTCGGGCTGAGTAAGCTCAAAGCTATATTCGCCTTTAAGGTCCGACATGCAGAATTCCACCCCAAGCTTGTCGATATAAGCGATATCAACGAGCATAAGACTTCTTCTCGCCCAGAAGGTTTCGAAGTCGTATTTGAGGAATGCAAAGTCATCAGCAGACACCCGTGTAACAACGTTGTATACGTCGGAGGCGATATATCTGGTATTCGTTTCGAGGTCGACCTCGCTCACGTAGAGCGTGAAGCCGAGAGTTGAACGGTAGGTATAATCGTCAAGCTGCTCTTCAAGACTTTCGTTTGAGTCGGTAGGCGTATAAGCCTTTATTCCTCTGGGAAGCTCAAAGTAGACGGTGTATGCATACAGACCGTATTTTTTCATCACCTCGGGAGTAAGTCCGATTTCCACGACTCCGTCACCCGAAAGTCCGCTCGCGGTGGCGCTTGCTCCGTCCGCCGAAATACCTCCGAGAATCTTAACCGCCTTCTCGCAAATTGTAGAATTCATTCCGTAAAGTCTATGCTCGTCGGTCATAAGATTCTCGTATAGAGATTCGCCGTAGTAAGGGTCGCGCAAGGAATTGTTCTGGAATCTGAACGCGCTTACGAGTTCCTTCGTAACGAAGGAATCGATCTCGGAAATTTTAAAGGTGGTAAATCCGAGCATGCACTCGTAATATGCGTAAAACTCGTCGAATTCCAGTGTGATCTTACCGGTTTTCTTTCCCTTAAGAGCATTTTTAAGCTTAAGGTCGTTCCCTTCGGTGACCTTGGAAAGATCGAGCCAATAGGACGCCTCGCCGACAAGAAGTCCGTCAACGTAAACGTTGTAACGGTATCCGACGATGGAGTCCTCTGTGACGGTCTCTGCTATTTGACCCTTTTGGTCAAAAATATCAACAATCTCGGTTACTACGTATTTGCTGGTTTGCTTAATCGCATTTTCCGATGTATAGTTCACTTCAAAGGATACATCAAGAGCTTCACCGATTTTGGCGTTTCTTATCTTTTCTGCGGTTTCCGAACCGATAGCGGTGAATTCGAGGTCGATCACGGCATGCATTACGTATTCGCTCTGCGCTTCTCCGTTAACCGACGCAGTATAGGAAACTTTAACTAAGTCATGCTCCGCTCCCGCGCTCGCACCCGCCGTCGAAATCTCTCCCGAATCGGTGATTATCGCTTCGACCGCGAGTATTTTATAATCGTATTTTACGGTTGCCCCGTCGGAGAAATCAATAAGCTTTTGGGCAGCAACCAGGGAATAAACTATCTCGTCCTCCCCCGAATATTTACCGATTTCTCTGCCCGAAAGAGCTGCAATAACTCTCTCATAATTTCTGCTTTCATAGGTCGGAGTAAAATTCCCGTCCGACTTCATTTTGTCAAGCAATTCCTTATAGGAAAACAAATCAAGCTCAGAAAGGTCGTACCCCGTGTTAACGTATCCGTCCTCGGAAAGAGTGGGATTTATTACGTCGACGAACGCAATAACCGTTGACGTGTCATCGAGCTTCGTAACCTTGCAAACGTCGGTACAGGTGCAATCCGTCTCATCGCATTTGCCTCGACACTCGCAGGTGTACTTATCGCACTCACAGCTTCCGTCGTGGAACTGATTTTTCCACTGATAATATCCCGTAGTCAGATAGGGGCCGAAGCCGCTGTCCTCGGAAAGTCCGTCCGAAATAAGCAAAGGCTTTACGAATTTGTTCATACTTGATACGGCGTAATCGTAATAGTTGTTTACGGACGTATATATATACGGACGCTTTACAAGCTGTCCCGATTCCTTACTGTAATCGTAAACTATGAAATAGTAACCCGTACCCGTGACGCATTTTTCGCCGACATCGACTCTTCTTTTCACCGTTTCACCAAGGTCGTTAACGTATTCAAGATAAACCGTGCTTGCGCCCTCGGAATCAAATCCGAAGTTTTTAAACTGCTCCGCAGCCTTTTGCTCATCGGTTTCAATCGGAATACGTGCGTAGAAATACGGAGATTGCAAAGCACTGCAAAGATAATCAACCAGCGTATACTGTCCGTATCCGTCACTGGTCACTATTGCGAAAAGCGAACTGTAATCAAAATTCGCATCCTTTTCACAAATTTCGGGATAGTAAATAACCTGCTTACCGCTTGAGTCAACGTAATAAAGGGTATGAAAATCCTCTTCGCCGTAGACCATAAAGCCGTATTCGCCTGTTTGGTTTTCAATCTTTATAAATTTAATATCCAACTTCTCGTCTATCGCGGGATATGCAAGAGGCATCCCGTTCTGACGCGCCTCGCCCTCAAGCACCTCCGGAGGCTCTGACACCGTCTTATCTCCCCCGCCGCTCTCTGCAAGTGCGGGAATAAGAATCGATGCGGTGAGAACTATCGCGAAGAAAATCGCAAGAGTGACTATGAGAAGAGGTTTTTTCTTGTTTTTTTGTATATGTTTCACTGCTCTCTCCTTATAAATATCTGCGCTTTATTGTTATCACAGCGCCAACCACTGCAAGCGAGAGGGGAACGAGAGATATGAGCGTGGTGAAAACCACCTTTGCGCTTGTTGAAATACCGTGGTTGAATTTGATTATCGCGTGTTTGTTTTCGGTATCGTTATCTATAAATTTATTTGAATAGAGCGTAACGTTTTCCTCGCTCATATCCATTGAAATGATCTGTTTTCCGCCTCCCGATGCCGAGTTGAACGAAAGAGCGCCGAGATCCATTGACGCATGATCGTCAATACGGGATATGTTATCAACTACCGCAGATACCATATCGTAGTTTGCAAAGGATTGCTCACCGAGAAGAGAGGACGTGAAAAAGTTCGGGCTGTTTACGCAGAACAAATAGGAATAGGAGTTCTCGTTTGACACGGGGTCCTTTTCGGTACGCACGCACACTGCGGCAAGGTCGAAGCTGCCCGATTCACCGTCAACGTATCCCGTTATTTCACCGGTCGTCTCGTCCTTGAAATAGTGCTGAGCCTTGTCGGATGTGGTAAGAAAGGGACCGTATTGCTTGGTTGCAACGCCCGTTCCCGCCTCGTCCATCGCGGTTGATTCGGTAAAGGAGCATCTGACCGAGCCCGCATTCTCAAAAATCGTAAGAGGTGCGCTCGAGAGGTCGGCGTACTCACCGTACAAAGCGTATCCGTAGCTCTCTTCAGAGGTGTCGTAGGTCGCTATAAGGCTGGTGCCGGTCTTCTCTCCGCTGACTGCGTCGCTGAGAGAGGATTCCTCGTCCACGATAACGGAGGTGCTGAAATCAAACCCCCATTCGTGAAGGAATACCTCGAAAACGGGAAGGGTCACTTCATAGTCCTTTGCGACTATAACAGCTCCCTGCTTCATAACGAGATATCTGTCAAGCTTTTCGGTATCGGATACGTAACCGAATTCATCAAGCCTGTCAGCGTCGTAGGTAAAATCCTCTCTGGGATTGTTTATAATCAGAAGAGCGCAATCGTCCGGCACTCTTTCAACGCTTGAAAGGTCAAGAAGCTTGATTTCAAGGCCTCTGTTCATAAGTAATCCCGCAAATTCACTGAGCGACTTGCTCGTCTCGCTGCCGGGATTATCGGGGTCGTAATAGGTTTCGCCATGGTCGGTTACGAAGTATGCAACGGGGTGCGAGATAGCCGTAACCGATTTTATCATAGTAGCAATTCGGTATTCACCGTTATAATAGGCGCGCTCCTTCTCACCGTTGACCCAGAAATAATCGAGAGACGCTATTCTGTATCTGTCTCCGTAGGAAACTATTATATCGTCGGACTCGATCTTGGTAAGAGAGGTGGTTTTAAACTCGGATACCGAGGTCGGATTCAAATATACGTTCTTCGTCTTCACCTCAAGCAAATCGGGATATTCATTCTGAAGCTTGAGCGCCATAAAGTAGGTCAGACGGGCGACGGACGACGAAATCAGATAGTCGGGGTCGGTGCAAAACGTAACCGTTACCTTCTTATCCGCGCCTTCCTCGGAAAGCTTATTGAAAACCTCGTCGCATTCGTCCACCATCGCGTCGCTGAGCGAGTAAAGTCCCTCGGGGGTCATATCAAAATATATCGACTTCTGAACGCCGAAATACATCATAAGAACGTTGAGTATCAATACTGCGACGATGGCGAGCGGCGTTA
This sequence comes from Oscillospiraceae bacterium, assembly GCA_015064665.1. The sequence continues at coordinate 4,989 of SVRU01000072.1, read as the reverse complement.
TTACCGAAAAAATTCTTGTTCTTTTGCTATTTGCTCTGAACAGCCGTTCTTTCATTTGGATGACTATTCCTTTCTCGGCATGCGGATGCAAGCCGTAAAAAATTCTATTTGTTTTTTCTTCTCACCAGTACGACCGTGCCGACGAGAGCTATTGAAGCGGGCACGAGCATGGCAATAGCCGTGTAGAGCCTTGCCGTTCCCATAGTAAGATTCTGAAGAATCTGAGAGCTGTATGAGATAGGACGGCAGCCGTACGGCATTATCTTATCCCAGAACATTCCCTCTATCAACGAATAAATAAAATCCTTGTTTGAATATCCCTCGGATACTATCGCGTCGGATACCGAAAGATAAATGCTCGGAACGACGAAAACCCTTGACGTTGCCCCGGATTCCGACTGCTTTTCGGAATATGCCGCCACGCAGTAGCTTCCCGTATTGGATACCGTTTTTCCGCCCGCCTCCAGAACAGCCGTGCCGGAAGAGATAAGAATAGGCTTTGCATTGCCGGAAAGCTCAAGAGCCGACACGTCCTTAAGAAGAACTCCGCTGTCGTCAGAAAGTCGGTCAAAAACCGATTTTGACATATCGCTGTCGGCACGGCCGCAAACGAAGGTGAAGCCGTCGGTTGTGATTGCGTTACGGCTTTCCTTGACTATATTTCTTATTTTCTTTCCCGAATCGTTCTCGGTAGTTGAAAACTTAATTCCGTACTTAAGAAGAAAATCCTCGAGAACCGTAAGCGTTTTGACGTACGGGTCAAGCGCAACGTAAAGATTTCCGCCGCCGTCAAGATACTTTGCGAGCTTATCGGTTTCAGTATAAACCGTTCCGTCCTTCGACGCCTCGAAATCACTCGTCGGATTCATAATTATCAGAAGAGACGCATCGTCGGGTACCGAATTCTTACGAAGGTCGACAACGTCGATCTCGTATCCCGCGCAAACCAGAAGGTTTGCAAACGAGGAGTCAACCTGCTCGCCGTGACGCTGAGTGAAATAGGCTTTTTTATGCTCGTCGTAGGTGACCCAGGATACCATTGAGGAAATTATCTCCTCGCCGTTATATGCGGTGATATACATAGAGGAGTCCATCGTGTAAAACGGTGAGAATCCCGTAGAGGTATAAACATCGGTGATAACCTTATTGTTTTCACCGCACTCGAATATGACCGACGTACCGAAAATCGGCACGCTGTCGTCGGTCTTATACTTGCCGAGGTCGACGTAGTTGCCGTCCTTGTCCTGCTTTGTGAAAAGATTGATGTAGTCAAGCTCGATGAAATCGGGATACTTTTCTTCATATTTCTTTGCGGTTATGTAAACCTCGTTTCCCGTTGAGTGCGCCTTCAGTTCGTCCTCCGACATACAAAAGCGAATCTTTACCTTTTTCCCCGCCTTGATTGCCTCGTCAAACAACTCATCCGAGGAGCCCGTAAGCGAATAATCGGTCTTTTCGGTATAATAATACACGAGTCCGAACACCGACACGACGGTATACAACAGGGCGTTTAATACCACCGCGACCGCAATAACGAGCGCAGTCACGGAGGCGGAGGATATTTTTTCACCGTTAAAAAATCCCGCCGCTTTATTACTGAATTTGTTCATTTATGAAATTCCTTTCCTGTTTCGCTTTATCAGCCCGCGCGGCGTCTGTCGTAGACGCGGACGGTGAGATACAGGAATATTCCCGAAATGCTCAGGTAATATACGAACGACGCAATATCAAAATATCCGTTCGAAAAGCCTTGGAAGCGGGAAAGAATCGAAAGGAAGTTGAGAACGTACATTCTGAACCAATGCGAAGACGGGAAGAGCGAGGAAAGCACTCCCACGAACAGAAAGGCTACTATTATGGCAATAGTTCCTATCGCTGCGGCAAGCTGGTTATCTGTGAGCGCAGAAACGAAAATTCCTATCGATATAAACGCCATTCCCACGAGCAGAAGCGCGACCGCGTTTCCGAGAAGTATGATAAATTTAAGCGCAGCGTAATAGTTCAAAACCAAAAAATAAAGCGAGTTGAGAATTATGCAGCCCGCAAACATAACGTACGCCGCAAGAAATTTACCAAGCACCATGCTCACTATTGAAACGGGTGCCGTGAGAAGAAGCTGCTCCGTTCTCGCCTTTCTCTCCTCACTGAAGGATTTCATTGTAAGAAGGGGAAGAATTATTGCCGATACGAGCAGCATATAGCTGAAAAAGGGCGTAACGTCTGCGCTCATTGAAAAGAGCGTCGTATAAGCGAAAAGCGCAGCTCCGACCGCAAGATATATTATAAGAAATACGTATCCCATAACGCTTGTGAAATACGAATGCATTTCCTTTTTAAAAACTGCTAACATAAAATCTCCGTTCTGCCGCTTGTGCGGCACAAAATTAATGTGAATTTCAGTAAGTTTTCAAATCAATGAGCGCGTCTGCGCTTGGAATCGGGCTTTGACACCTCTCCGTTCGAGCGGTCAACGAGTCTTATGAATATCGATTCAAGGTCGGTGCCCGACGGCATCATTGCGATAATAGGCCAGTTTTTTTGCGCGCAGAGGGTGAAAATCGGCTTTCTCGCATCAACTCCGCGGTCGCTCTCAACGAGGAAGGCGTGGGAATCTGCCTCGCGCTCACCGGTGGATACGACCTTTTTGACGCCGCGGAGCTTTGAGAGCGCTGACTCTACCTCAGCCTCGGGACCGCATATTTTAATTCTGTACTGATATCCGTCCTCTATCGTTTTGGTCAGGTCCTCGGTTCTCTCGTCAGCAATTATCTTTCCTTTGTTGATAATTATTACTCTCTCGCAAACCGCCTGAACCTCTGCAAGAATGTGTGTCGAAAGAATAACGGTATGCTTCTTCGCAAGAGCGCGTATCAGATTTCTGACCTCAAGGATTTGCTTGGGGTCAAGTCCGACCGTAGGCTCGTCAAAAATGATTACCTTAGGGTCTCCGATAAGCGCCTGAGCTATACCTACTCTCTGCTTATAGCCTTTGGAGAGGTTTTTTATAAGCCTGTCCTTAACGTCGAGAAGTCTTATCGACGTGAGAATCTCGGTAATATGCTGCTCTCTGTCAAGCTCACAGCCCTTGAGCTGATAAACGAAATTCAGATATTCAATAACCGTCATATCGGGATATACGGGGGGCTGCTCGGGCAAAAATCCTATCAGCTTCTTCGCTTTAAGGGGCTCTTCGAGCATATTTATTCCGTTTATGTAGGCAGAGCCCGACGTTGCCGCAAGATAGCCCGTCAAAATGTTCATCGTCGTACTCTTTCCCGCGCCGTTAGGTCCGAGAAGTCCTACGATCTCGCCCTCGCCTATCTCAAAGCTGACGTCGTTAAGAGCGTAATTGTATCCGTACCGTTTTACAAGATTTTTTGCTTTTATCATTTTGTCACCTATTGGGGTATCCTTTCAAAAAAATTTTGAAGTTGTCGATGATTATACAATTATATATAATAACATATAATTTTAAATAAATTATGAACAAAAAACATATATTGTTAATTTATTTTGGAAATATCCGATGAATAACCTTGACAAATTCTTCGGTTGGTTGTATAATTTCGTTATAAACAGCAAATTTCAGACTATCTCAGAATGGAGAACGTAATGAATCAGGATAAGAAAACGGTTTTTTCGGGTGTTCAGCCCTCGGGAAACCTTACGATAGGAAACTATCTCGGAGCAATAAAAAATTTCTCGAAATTTTCGGACGAATATAAAACCTTTTACTGCGTTGTCGACCTTCACGCGATAACCGTGCGTCAGGTGCCCGCTGAGCTTCGCCGCCGCACCTATGAAACGCTCGCGCTTTACATGGCTTGCGGTCTTGACGAGAAGAAAAACACCCTTTTCGTTCAGTCGCACGTCCCCGCGCACGCCGAGCTCGGTTGGATTCTCGATTGCTACACCATGTTCGGCGAGCTTTCCAGAATGACACAGTTTAAAGACAAGAGCGCAAAAAACGCAGAGAATATCAACGCGGGTCTTTTCACCTATCCGACGCTTATGGCGTCCGACATCCTTCTCTATCAGACCGACCTCGTTCCCGTGGGTATCGACCAGAAGCAACACCTCGAGCTTGCGCGCGATATCGCGATGAGATTTAATCAGATATACGGAGACACCTTTACCGTTCCCGACGGTTATATCTCCGCCGACACGATGAAGATAATGTCACTCGCAGAGCCGACGCAAAAGATGTCAAAATCCGACTCCAATCAAAACGCGGTGGTTTACATCCTTGACTCCAAGGACGACATTATGCGCAAATTCAAAAAGGCGGTTACCGACTCAGAAGCCGAGGTTCGCTATTCCGAGGATAAACCGGGTGTCTCAAATCTTATGTCTATCTACCGCGCGTTCACCGGCAAAAGCTTTGAGGATATTGAAAGCGAATTTTCGGGCAAGGGATACGGCGATTTTAAAGCCGCGGTAGGCGAAGCCTGCGCTGACGGTCTTGCCCCGGTAAGAGACGAGTTTGCAAGGCTTATTGCAAACAAGGCGCATCTTGAAGCAGTAATGAAAGCAGGCGCCGACGAAGCGGCATATTATGCCCGCCGCACCATGTCCAAGGTGAGAAGAAAGCTCGGTTTTGTAAATTAAACTTTGCATTATTAAAAAAATAAAGCAGAGAACGGATTGCAGTTTTCGTTACACGGGAGCCGACTTTCCGTTCTCTTTTTGATTTTAGAAAGGATTTTTTTAAAAACCTATTGACAAAAAGGATTTTCTTTGATATAATAACATCTGCCTGTGGAAATATCCTCGGCAATGCTGCTATGGCTCAGTTGGTAGAGCACATCCTTGGTAAGGATGAGGTCCCCAGTTCGAATCTGGGTAGCAGCTCCAAACAAAAACACCCCTCATTTTGAGGGGTGTTTTTGTTTGGAACCACTACTCACGCTTCGAATTCGGTTTCCTCGCAAAACGCGAGGAATCCAGTTCGCATTTCCCACTCGGAGTTCAACAAGCTCGCTTGTCAGG
>SVRU01000071.1 GCA_015064665.1 Oscillospiraceae bacterium | reverse complement strand
GTGAGGTTTTCAAGCAGGATATAAGCGTAGTTTACTACGAGGACTTCGGCGCGAAGGGCGATGGCAAGACCGACGACTTTGAAGCTATGTATAATACTCACGTATTCGCCAATATAAGCGGTCAGACTGTAAAGGCTAAGCCTGATGCAAAATACTACGTGTTTAACACAATGCTTAAGATAGGCGACGTGACCAAGGCCGTTGCAATTCCGATTCGCACTAACGTTGATTGGCAAGGTGCAACCTTTATAATCGATGACACTAAGCTTTCCACGAAACCGGGCGGAGCAAATCGCGAAATGGCAAGAACTCATATCTTTGAGGTTCTCCCCGATGAGAGTCAGACGATGTTTAAGGTCACCGATGAAGCTACGCTTGACGCAATTTCTGCCGAAGGAATCAATCCGAGAACGACCGACATTGATCTCAGATTGGATTGGGAGGGTGACGTTCTTATAATTCCTTACTGTTCTGCTCACAAGGTGTTCAGACGCAAAGGTCCTTATTCGGGATATGCCGGCGCAGCAATGCATGAGATAATAATCGTTAAGGCAGACGGAAGCGTTAGCGAAGAAACGCCTATAATATTTGATTACACAGATATTGATTACATCGAGATTTACAAGCTCGATCAGACAAAGGCGATAACCGTAGCAAACGGCAATTTTGTTACCAGAGATACCCGCGAAAATCAGATGACGAACGGTGTTTATGAAGGCAGTTACATAGCCAGAGGAATTAATGTCATGCGTTCATACACGACCGTACAAAACGTCGCTCACAGCGTTACGGGCGGATTTACGGTAGCAGAGCGTCTGGACGGATATGAGGGAAATATTACAAACGGCTTCTTCTGCGCAAACTATGCCAGCAACGTAACCTTCAAGGATTGTATTATTCCTGCGAGAATGTCTTACGCCAGCTCGAGTACTTACAATTTTAACGCGACGCACGTAAACAAAATAGTTATGGATAGCTGCGTGCAGTCTAACTTCTGGATCACGATAGATCCGGACACGCACGAAATCACTCCCGCTACGGTTTATGATAAAAATGCAATAGGATATGCAAGAAAGGCGAGCGAGGATGCTGTTCTTGCAATGAATCCGTACGTTGTGGACGGAAAGAGTCTTAACCTTTATTACGGTTTCTGCGGTTCTAACTACTGTAAGAATATGGAGTACATAAATTCCACGGCTTCTCGTTTTGATGCTCACGCAGCGCTCTACAACGGAAAGGTTATAAACTGTAATATAACCGACCTTGAGCTTACGGGTTACGGAGAATTTTTGCTTGCCGAGTCCAATTTTTATCCTTACAATACAAACACGCCACTCTTCTTCCTGCGTTCCGATTACGGCTATCACTGGGACGGTGATCTGATCGCAAGGAATATGAACGTTTACACCTATGACGACAGCACCTTCCGTTTAATTACGAACACTTATTCTAACTGGTACTTCGGATATACCTGCGCATTCCCGAACATCACTCTTGACAACGTTGATTTGTATAGCATGAAGACGGGATTGCCGCGAATGAAGGGTTACGAGGTTCTTATAAGCTCGTTCGGCATAAATGAAATAGGAAAGCATCTTGCCGACACTACCGCCCCGGTTATCCTGGGTGTAGTTGACGACGATGGCAACGGATTTATCGATGAGCCGCTCTATGATATCAACCGCGACGGAAGAGTTACCGAGGAGGACGAGGTCGATATCGACGGCAACGGTGATCCGAAAAACACCAATTTGAACTATTACGACTATTACGACGTGGAGAAAAAAGAGCTTAAAAACCTTGAATACAGAAAAGGTATAAGCTACGAAACAAACACCAAGAACGTCAATATCGTAAAGCCGCCCAAGTATATAAAGATACTCAACAACGACGGCGTTAACGGCTCCGGCGGATATTTGTTCAGCCTTGCGGATACGGCAGGCAAGGATGTGAGCGACGGCGCTTGGTGGGACAACTCTGAAACCTACGGCGGATTTTTCGGCGATACTAAATTCTACTACGGCACAGGTGAAAACGATTATTTCATCGGTACGAAAGGGAAGGATCCGACAAAAACGTTTATGTTCACTCCGCTATAAAATTTCACAGCTTTACTTATGAAAAAAACACCCGACAGAGAGTTTCGCTCTTTGTCGGGCACTTTTTATTTGTTTTTATAAACGTACCACGTCTGATGTTCTTCATCAGGAAGATAGCCGTGCGAAGAATTTTGCACGTAGCGTATTTCCTTTTTCACATCGCCCGGTATCATATTATACATAGCGGTCATAGACGACGCGGTGCATACCTCGTCGCCAAGTGATGCTCGGTGGATAAGAGTTTCATCGGAAATAAGGCTTGAGAGGATAGCCGTGTCAAAATAATCAACGCCCTTGGAATAGGTAAAGAAGGTTGATTTCACTCTGCCTGCGGTATGGCCTGCAACGTCGCCGAATGCGGGCGAGCCGGCTTCAAGCCTAAGGGATCTATAAGGGGGGCAATATTTTTTCATAATCGGCATAAGAGCTCCGACACAAAGTGTCTGATACCCGCCCATGCTGCCGCCCCAAAGAATAATATCGCCGTTCCACGCATAGTGAAGTCCTTCAATGCCGTTTGATAAGGTGGGGTCTATAAGATATCTTATCATTTGCAGATCTCTGAGCATTATGTAAAGCGGATAGCAGTCGTGCACGTTGTCAAAACGGGAATTGGGTTCACCGTTTCCGAGGCAATATGCGCCTCCCACCGTTTTTCTTATTTCGTTGTAAAACTCGGCGTCTTTTTGACCTAGAATGTAGCCGTGATGCGAGCAATGAACGGCTATACAGTCCGGCTTCATCATCGGAGCGGGTGAGCGCACCGAGTATCCGTCGTAGGAAACGTGTATGGGAAGAGCTTTTGCGTTTGCTGATTTAGGTATTGAAACGTAACCCGTTGAAGGACAGGGACCGGGAGATTTTAAAACAAGCTCGTAAATGTTATACTGCTCAAGCTGGGTATCGTCGGGGGCGGGCTGAGAATTACTCTTAAGCCATTCGACGTATTCTTTATCGATTCTTTTAAGAGAGTATTTGTTTTTTGCGGGCATGTCAAAAAGCGTTTCGACCTCACCCGTGTAAACGTCTGAGGTGGTGTCCGTGGGGTCTGTATCCATAAGACGCTTTATCTCACCGTCCCAGAAATCGTAAAGATCAGAGGGCGGCTCGTGTGCAGTTTTTATTTCCTCACGCGAAAAAATTATACCCCCAAAAGCCGTTTCGGAGCCGAGAATCATTTGTGCCGCGCTATCCGTGGCAAGCACCTTAAATTTTACGTATCCCGGGCGCGACAGAGTCGTGGTAAATTCCATCGTATCCGTATTTAAAGTTTCTTTTCGGATTTCCTCTCCTTCGTCTGTTACGGCTAACATTAACAGCCTTTCCGCAACGATAGGGGAGTTTGATTCGTGGCTATATAAGGTTGCCCTTACGAATGCTTCCTCATTAGCCTTAAATTCGGTCGGAGCCAGCTCGACAAGGTTGTCCGTGTCGTCTTTTTTGTAGCTTTTGATTATAAAATAGCTTCCCGATGCAAATTCGGGATCGTCAAATTCAATAAGGTCATCGCGTATTTCAAGACCGTAGAAATTATTATATTCTCCGAAAAAATTTTCTATAAGATTACAAAAGCTTTCATTTTCGGCAGACAGCTCACGTAACTGCTCTGCGTATTCGGAATCCTTTTTCATCCTGCACTGAATATTGTAAAGTGTATTCAAATCCTGCTTCGTAACTCTTTTAACGGTTTTCAGTTGCTTTACGCAGCTCTGATATGTTTTATATGCCTTTTTTGCCTTTTCGTTCATAACGAATCGCTGCTCCTATGTTAAGTTAGCCTTTATCAACTAAAAGAAAGGCTTTTGTTTTTTCACTTTTGGGACTAGCAAATACCTCTTCGGGAGTTCCTTCTTCTTCGATAAGTCCGTCGGAAATAAATATTACGTGGTCGGCAACGTTTCTCGCAAATTCCATTTCGTGCGTAACTATTATCATAGTACGCTCGGAGTCCTTAAGTGAGCGAATAACACGCAAAACTTCGTCTGTGAGCTCGGGGTCGAGAGCCGAGGTCGGCTCGTCAAAGCAAAGAATGTCTGGGGAGAGCATAAGCGCACGCGCTATTGCAACACGTTGCTGCTGACCGCCGGAAAGCTGACACGGATAGGCGTTTGCTTTTTCCGAAAGACCGACACTTTCAAGAAGAGCTTCGGCGCGCGCTCTAATGCGTGAGATGCTTTCTCCATCCTTCGTGGTTTTATTCTTTCTCTTTGCGCGAAGCTTTGACGCAAGCATTAGGTTTTCTATCGCGCTATACTGCGGAAAAAGATTAAACTGTTGGAAAACCAAACCGAACGACAGTTGTGCCTCGGGGGTGATTACGGGTTTTTCTCCGTCCTTGGCCGAAAAGACGCTTTTTCCGTTTACAATAATCTCACCGCTGTTTGCGGTTTCAAGAAAGTTAAGGCAGCGGAGCAGGGTGGTTTTGCCGCCGCCCGACGAGCCGATTATCGCGAGAACCTCACCTTTTTTGACCTTAAGGTTGATTCCCTTGAGAACCTCGACGCTGCCGAAGCTTTTTCTCAGATTTTTTATTTCAAGCATATCCATAAAAAATCCTCCTATGCCTTAAAGTAATCGAGCTTTTTCTCAATCTTGCCGAATACAATCGTAAGAATTCCGACGAAAATGAGATAAAATCCACCTGCAAGAAATAACGGCCAGATTAGTCCTTTGACCGTCATAAACTCGGTTGCTTCGTATATAAGCTCGTATACTGCAATTGTGTTCGCAAGTGACGTGTCCTTTATAAGCGTGATTATTTCGTTTGACATCGGCGGAATAATTCTTTTCACTACCTGAAGAAGAATTACTCTGAAAAAGGTTTCGATTTTCGTCATTCCGAGCACTTGACACGCTTCGTATTGTCCCTGTGATATCGATTGAATACCGCCGCGGAATATTTCCGAAAAATATGCCGCATAGTTTATGGCAAACGCAACAAGCGCCGCAATAAATCTCGTTGAAAAGGTTTGGTCAAACCACACCCATCCGGTGTTCATTTGAGGCCAAACGAACAGATTAAGTAGTCCAGGCAGGTAGAAAATCGCAAAAATCTGCAGCATAAGCGGAGTTCCCCGAAGTATCCATACGATAACTTTAGAGAGCATACTTAAAGGGGCAAACTTGGACATCGTACAAAACGACACAAGCAGCCCCAGTGGCAACGCTAAAATAAGCGTCAGAAGAAACAGAAAAAATGCGGTTGTAAATCCACCTGCGAGCTGGGAACAAACATCTAAAAACAGTTCCATTCTCGCTTTTTCCTTGATTTTTTCAATGATTATTTAAGAGCGTCTTCGTTAAGAGAAACAGCGTATTTTTTAAGAAGATCAGCCATCGTTCCGTCAGCGTATTTTGCTTTAAGGAATGCATCAAGTTCTGCCTTGAGGTCGCTGCCCTTTCTGAGACCGACTGCAAATATTTCCTCGCCGTACTTTGCGCCGTCAAGAATCTTAAGGCCGGTATAATCACCCTTGCCGAGCATGCTCTCTGCCATCGTCAAGTCAATAACTGCTGCCTGAGAGTTGCCGGAAGCTACCTCGTTAAGAGCATCAACCTGAGAACCAACCTTGTTTATGGTTGCAGCCTTGATTGTGTCGGTTGCAACGCTGTCGCCTGCGGAAGCGTCTTCAACTGCGAGAGAAAGGTTTGCAACGTCGGCAGCGGTATAGGTGCTGTCGGTCTTGACTACTACAACCTGCGCGTTCTTAGCGTAAGGAATTGAGAAATCAATCTCTGCTCCAAGCTCGTCTGACGCCGTCATTCCGTTCCAAATAAGGTCTATCTGCTTTGAATTTATTTCAGCAACCTTGTTCTTCCACTTAATAATAACTATCTGACAGTTAACTCCGAGAGATTCTGCAAACATCTGTGCAAGCTCAGCATCAAAGCCAACCCATTCACCGCTTTCCTCGTCAATATAATCCATAGGCGGATAAACAGTGACACCTACAACGAGTTTATCGGCAGCTTTTACTGCATCAAGATCTCCCTTTGTACCGCCGCAGGAAACGAGCGAAGCTACGATCATCACTACGGTGAGAAGAAGAGCTAAAATTCTTTTCATAATTCATATCTCCATTCAAAATGATTTTTCACTTTATCTAACTAAATCACTAATATCATATCACTTTTCTTGCCAAAAGTCAATATATTTTTGAAAATAAATAAAATATTTCGGCGGCAAGGCTCTTGTCTGTTAATCAAAAGCCAGACCGAAATATGTGGGAGGCTCTTTGAAAGTGTCGCTCGTCGGGCAGTACATAGCAAACAGAGTATCTGCACCGGGTGTGCGGAATACACCCGTCTTGCAGCCGAGAGAGGTTAAAATTTCGGGAGCCTTGTCGGCATTGCCGAGAAGCTCTGCGCAAAAAAGCTTGCCGTTGTCAACACGTACCGCAAGCAAAAAATCGTCACCCGTGTAAAAAGAAAACTGCGTTTCGAGAAAGCTTATATTTTCATTCTCTTGTATAACCGCGCCCACGGGAAGAAAGCTCCGTCTCTGCTGCGTATACTCTTCGGCATTTATTCGTCTTATTTTTACGCTTTTTTCTTTCGAAGCGGCATGGAAGTTTTTGACTTTCCCAAACGTTTTATATCCAAGGCTTGCGTAAAAATTAAAAAGACCTTCATCTCCCGGCACTAAAACCGAGCAGGCGTAGCCGAGTTTTTTGAGATAGGCGTGAGTGTCCTCCATAAGAATTCGGCAAAAGCCTCTGCCGCGGTATGCCTTTGCGGTTGCAACGGCGTATAAATAGGCAACGCGCCCTCCGCCGTACGAGCAATCAAACCAATAAAGCGCGGAAACAAGCTCACCACCCAAAGTTGCGCATCTGCATCTTTTATGAGAAAATGCGGTTTTAAAAAACGAATCTATATAAATCGCGCTGTCGCCAAACGCCTCTTGCCACAATGCTTTCAGCTCGGGAATTTGTGACGGCTCCGGGAGACCAATATTAATATCAGCGTTGAAATTTGTGTCATTCATCGGCAAAGGTCCTTGTTAGGTAAGCTTTGTATTTTTTTATCATTCTGTCGGGGTGATAGCTGCGTTTGGCTTTTCTGAGTCCTTCAATGCCCATATCTTCTTCACGGTCAAGGAACTTGACGTTCGGATATTTAGCTCTTATATAACGTGCGAATTCGTAATTAATGGCAACATATGCGCCTTGAATACCCGAAAAAGCCTTTTCAAAATGCACGTCAAAGGTGTCCTCTGAAAGACGGCTTGCAAAGGTAAATGCAAGTATTTTGCCGTTTTCCGAAATCGCAAGCCCTTCCATCTGAAGCTCGCGGAAATCCCGCATAGCCTTTTTGAGAGCAGCCTTTTCCATATGGAAATCCGCATCGGGATTTTCACTGAGGCGTTTCTCGTACCATTCTTCCGCCATTTCCTCTGCCTTTGAGATATTGTCCTCGGTAAGCGGCTCGGCTAAATAAGTCGGATGAGCTTCTTTAAAACGGTACAGATGGTTGCGCTTGCCGTGATATTTTTTGCCTGAAAGCTCGGCGAGATCGTTTATTGAATAAACGTAGTCGTAAGAGCCTTCATTTGACTGAAAAGAGAAGCTTTCGGGATAAAGCTCCTCAAGCGTTTGCCGCGCGCTCGGAGTCAGTCCCGTTATGATACAGGGGATACCCCTGGCTTTTGAATCCTCGATAATAGCGTCAATTACGGGCTTTTTATCACCTGCTCCGAGGGGATAAGGGTAAACGAATCGCTCGTCAAACTGTGAGAGGAGAAGAAGGTGCCCGCGGAGCTTTGCCATGTTTTGCCGTCCCCATAAATAGAGATTGGCAAATGAAAATTCACATCCGCGCTCACACTCTCCGATTATTCGCTCTTCCTTGTAAAAATAGTCTTCGTAGGTTGTTTTATCATCAAGAGTAATTGGCGAGAATTTTATCTTCTCGTTTTGCTTGATTTTATTCATGTTAATGCTGTTCGTTGCTTTGAAAGCAATTCCTTTCTGTGCGTGAGGTTTATTTAAATTACGGTTTAAGTCGGTAGCCGTATTCTCGGTTTTCATAATAAAGCTTAACGCCGAAAAGCTTTTCAATCAGATTTGACGAGGAGAGCTCTTCGGGGGGCGAAGAGGATAGAAGCTCACCCGATTGCATAACGGCAACCGAATCTGAAAAGGTCAGCGCCATGGGTAAATCGTGCATTACGCATATAATACCCTTTGAGTCATCGGTAAGCGCACGCAAAATTTTCATAAGATTGATTTGATGAGATATATCAAGATAGGTGCTTGGTTCGTCGAGCAAAATATAGTCGGTATCCTGAGCCAAAGCCATCGCGATGTAAGCCGTCTGCCGCATACCGCCCGAGAGGGAAGAGAGCGGACGCTCGGCAAGCTCAAAAATTCCCAACCTTACCATAGCTGCGTCGGCGATATCTCTGTCGCGCTGAGAGTATCTGCGAGGATAGGTAAGGTGCGGAAATCTTCCGTGTAAAACCAATTCGCCAACCGTCATATCGGGAGCCGCGCGTCCTTGCGGAAGGTAGGCTATGCGCTTTGCTATATCAGCGCGCGGCATGGAAACGGTATCCGTTCCGTCTATCAATATACTGCCGCTTGTGCGCGGCAAAACACCTATCAAGGTTTTTAAGAGGGTGCTTTTTCCCGAGCCGTTAGGACCGATAATGCTCGTAAGCCTTCCTTTTTCAAAGTCAACCGAAAGATTTTTAAGAACGGGTTTGTTACCGTATCCCGAAGATATATTCTTGATTTCAATCATCTAAAGCATCTCCCTTTTCCTTTATTAAAATGAATATGAAGAACGGCGCGCCGAGAAAAGCGAGAATAATGCCGACGGGAATTTCGTAGGGGGAGAACAGAGTTCTTGAAAGATTGTCACAGAGAGTGACAAAGCCCGCACCGAAAAGGGCGCAAAGAGGAATAAGGTGACGGTTGTGCCGAGCAAGACGTCGCACGGCGTGCGGAATGAGCAGACCGACAAACGAAACGAGACCGCATATACTCACCGCGCATCCGGAAAGAAGCGTTGCCAAAAGCAGAAAAATCATTCTTGCAAGTCCCGTATTCATTCCGAGCCCTTTTGCCCCCTCTTCGCCGAGCGTCAGTACAGAAAGCTCGTTCGAAAGGGTGAGAAGCAGGACTATCGAAATAACTATTACCGTTGCTGCAGGTATCAGCTTCGCGTAGGTAACCGCCGAAAAATCACCTATCCTGAAATCGCTGTTTGATATGCTGACTTCAGGCGAAAAGGTGACTACCGTGTCGGAAATCGCGCCGAGAAAACTGTTGAGAGCAACGCCGATTAAGATGACCGTACCGCGCGACGCTCCCCATTTTTTTGCGCCGAAGACTACGGGCAAAACCGCAAGAAATGCGCCGAGAAAGGCAAAAAGCGAAAGCTGCCAACCGCCGACCGTTCCCAAAGCTGCGCAAACGGTTACGGCAAGTCCCGCACCGGAATTTACACCGATAATGCTCGGAGAGGCAAGTCTATTCGAAAGAACGCCTTGTATAACTGCGCCCGATACCGAAAGCGCCGCGCCGCATACCGCGGCTGCCAAAACTCTCGGCAAACGTACGTAAATAAAAATATTTGCGGCAGGAGAGTCGGTATTGCCATTGATAACGGTATCAAAAAGCTCTTCAAGTCCGATATCCGATGCCCCCGTAACCATTCCGTGAACGAAAGAGCCAATCAATATAAGAAAGGAGGAAAGATATAAATATCGAGCCTTTATTTTATTTGACGGTGAGTGTTTCATAAAGCTTTTGATATGCCTCGGCAAATCGGGCGTTCGGCTTAAGGTTGAAAAGCGTTTTGTCCATCACGTGAAGCCTGTCTTCCTTAATTGCCCTTAATGATTGCCATGCAGGATTCTCCTTTATTGTCTTTTCAAGCGAAGCCTTTGCAGCCTCGCTGTCGTTTCCCATTGTAACAACGAAAATGTGCTGAGGGTCGTTCATAATAACCGATTCGATGCTGAGATTTTCCAAGAGAGTCGAATCGGAGTCGGCAATATTAATGCACCCCATATCTGAAAGCATCTCTCCAAGCACCGTTCCTCTGCTTCCTTTAGCCTTAACTGAGGTTGATGAGGCGCGCAATAAAAGGACCGTGCGTTCTTTTTCGGTTAAATTTTGTCTTATATAGCTGTCTTTTATCCTGTCAATTTCT
Organism: Oscillospiraceae bacterium; assembly: GCA_015064665.1. Next base: position 4,745 of record SVRU01000071.1, on the reverse strand, counting down.
TCCTTTAGGTGTAATCCGTTTTTTTCATAAAGGTCTTTTCGTCCGGTTATATCAGTGCAGACGTCTAGCATGCCGAGATAGTCGTCAAAATTATCCACGTCAAAATAGGCGACGCTTATCCCGACGGCTTCAAGCGTGTTGCAAAGTTCAAGGTGACTTGCGGTAGACGCGCTTGCTATAACGAGGTCGGGCGATGCAGAAATGATAAGCTCAAGGCTCGGCGAATGCGCGCCGCCGACGTTTATTGCTTCGTCAAGCTCAAGTCCGAAATCCTCCCAGGCATCGTTTGCCGAGGCGCAAAGCTTGCCGCCCGAAAGAATCCACACGTCCGAAAAGCTTCCGAGAAGAGAAGCAACTCTTTCAGGTTGCTTTTTCACGAAAACGCTGCGACCAAGGGCGTCTTCAAACGAGATTTTTTCACCGTCTGACAAATTTCCTCTGCCGCAGGAAACGAAGCAGAAGGAGCAAATGCAAGCAAATAATACGGCAAATATGGCGACCAGTACGCGTTTGTAAACAATTATTTTCATAACGCCTCCGTAGTGGGTATTGACACAACGATTTATTTTTGTTATAATATTTTAGGATAATAGAGTGTTATATCCTAAGTATTATAACACAGAAATTTATAAGTGTCAATCTTGAATAGACATTACGGAGGTTTAGGTTATGAGTCTTACTAAGGAAGAGGTAGTGAGTGTAAAGGGCAGAGGATTTCTTCGCAACAGGGGAACCGATTGCTTTTCCGGAAGGGTTGTCGGTATAGCCGGAATTTTCTCACCGGAACAGCTTTTTGCATTGGCAGAGTGCGCAGAAAAATTCGGCTCGGGTAAGGTGATATTTACCTCTCGTCTTTCTGCAGAGGTTGTGGGAATTCCTTTTGAAAAAATACCCGAGGCAGAGGCGTTTATGGCAAGCCGAGGTATGCATTTTGGCGGCACGGGTGCTAAGATAAGACCTATAACCGCGTGCAAAGGCACGACTTGCGTTTTTGGAAATATTGACACCCATAAGCTTGCAGAGATTCTTCACAACAAATTTTATATAGGGATGAGCGGCGTAAAGCTTCCTCACAAATTCAAGATCGGCGTCGGCGGCTGTCCTAACAGCTGTATGAAACCGAGTCTTAACGACGTGGGAGTCGAAGGATGTCGAGTGTTCAGCTTTGACGGAGAAAAGTGCAAGGGTTGCAAAAAGTGCACCGTTTCCGAAGTTTGTCCGTCAAAAGCCGTTTCGGTGAACTCGGCAAAAGCGCAAATTGATGCCGACAAATGCAAAAAGTGCGGTGTTTGCGTTGGAAAATGTCCTTTCGGAGCCTTTCCGACGGATGCAGAGTCGGCGTGCCGTATTTTCGTTGGCGGCACTTGGGGAAAAACGCAGAGAATGGGAACTCTTCTAAAGGGGGTCTATTCCTTTGACGAGGTTTCGCTCGTTATAGAAAAGGTCATTCTTTGGTATAAGGAAAACGCGTATGGTAAGGAGCGTCTTGGCGCGGCAATCGACCGAATTGGAATAGAATCTCTTGAGTCGGCAATCGAGGACGATTCGCTTCTTCTTCGGAAAAATGAAATAATAAATGCTCCTATTCTCGAAAAATAACTGTAAATCAAAAATAAAAAGAGACCTGACTGATAGCTTTTGTAAGCTTTTGTCCGGTCTCTTTTTTGTGCGAAAAATTTATTCGTTTTTTGCAAGATATTCCTTTGGCGAGCATCCGAATTCGTTATAAAACGCGCGGTAAAAGGTTCTCATAGAGGAAAATCCGCTCTCAAGGCTGCAATAGGTTGAGCTGTGCTTGCCTTCGTGCATCAGCATAATTGCGTTTTTGAGGCGTATTATCGTCAGATATTTAGTAAGGGTTATATTAAAGCATGACTTGAAATATCTCGATATATAGCTTGGGCTGTAGCCGACGTGCGACGCAATTTGCGATGGGGTTATGCCGCTTTTGAAATTTTCGTTGATGTAGGAGAGGATTTTTGAGGAGAGCGCAGGGTCTCCTATATCGGTACTCGGTTCAAGAAATACTTTTTCCATAACTATACCGAGTATAACGTATATATAGCCAAGCTGCTCGATTTTACCGATATTTGCGCGTTTTATCTCTTCGTAACAATCTTTGATTTTTTTGACGGTATCCTTATCGCAGATAAAGGGATTGGTAGCCTTTTTTCCTTTTGTTGCAATTATAAATTCCTCACATATGTGCGGCGGAATTATAAGCACGCTTGAGCGCGAGTATTCCGGAGTTTTATATGCGTGTGAATCGTAGCTGAGCGAGACCGACATCTCGCCTGCCGAGAGGAGTCTGTAATGCCCGTTGACCCAGGATTCCATTTTACCCTCGTCAACGAAATAAAGCTCTATCTGAGAGTGAAATTGCAGAATGCCCTTGTCGTTTGCGTAGGATTTATAGAATAAGTGATTGTCTTTTTCCCGCGCAATGTTAAATATTGGTTGCATATACACCTCCGCACAAAACGAGTCAAAAAATGGCATTAAAGCACTGTGATTTGACTTGAAAATGGCAATTTTTTGTATTATGATTATATCACATTGCTTTTGCGTTTGTCAATCGGCAAAATGAATTTTCGGAAAATAAATCGGTGTAAAGCTAATGGTGTATATTCTTGCTTTTTTAAAATACGCAATTTACGGAACGTCGGTGTTTTTTACCGGTGCGCTTGAGGAATCTGCAGGGGTGCTTGATATTCTCTCACTGCGCTTCCTTATGAGTTTTGTTTTTATGTGGCTTATGAAGGTCATCGGAATTATAAAGATTAAAATCGGAGTCAAGGATTTTTTTCTTAAAAATGAAAGACGTCCTTATATGAAATCAATTCTTCTTGCCGCGTTGTTTGAACCGGTTCTTTATATGCTTTTTGAAACGGTGGGTATTTCTTTATCAACGGATATTACGACGGCGGTGATACTTTCGCTTTCTCCGATAGCGAGCTGTGTTGCGGAGTCGCTTATACTCAAAGAAAAAAACAGTCTTTTGCAAAAGCTGTTTCTCGGGCTGGGGATCCTGGGCGTTATCTACATAGCTCTAAACAGCGGTACAAGGGGCGGCTCTGACAGTCCTCTCGGAATTCTGTTTTTGGTCTCGGCGGTGCTATGCGGATCGCTTTTCGGAGTATTTTCACGAATGTCGTCAAAGAATTTTACCTCAATGGAAATAACCTACGTTTCGGCAATGCTCGGAACGCTGATTTTCAATGCGGTAAACGTTTTCTTGCATATAATTCGCGGAGACATCTTAAATTACTTTGCTCCGTATTTTGACCTTCAAAATATAATTGGATTCGTTTTCCTTGCAATACTTTCGACCGTTGTTGCAACCGGTTTCAATAACTACTGCCTTTCAAAAATGCAGCTCTCAACGATGGCTGCCTTTTCCGGAGTATCAACCTTCGTCACAATAATTATCGGCGTTATATTCAGAGACGAGCGGATACATTATTATCATCTGATAGGCTTGACTCTCATTCTCGTTCGAATGGTCGGAGTAAGCGTAATTTCAATAAAAAAGATAGGACGCAAAAGAAAAAACGGTTTGAGCCCGCTCTGCCGTCTTTTAAATAAAACGAAAGCAGACGAGCGCTAAAAAAATAAAAACGGCGATTGGTCCTTGCCGTAAGGCTTGGACTAACCGCCGTTTTTTGAATATATTCAGAATTTTTCAAAGCCGACGATAAGTCCGCCCTTTTCGGCATAGAAGCTGCAAAGACCGCGGAGCGCGTGTATTTCTACCGAAGCTTTATTGAATTTAGCCAATATAAGCTCCCTCAGCTTGTTTGCTGCCTCTTCGTTAAGACAATGACCGATGCTTACCTTTCCTTGATTAAACCCGTGCTTTCCAAGTTCCGAGACGAGCATCTCAAGCGAGCGGGACTCGCCCCTGCATTTGTGAATCGTTTCGAGAGTGCCCCCGTCGCTTGCTTTGCCTACTATGCAAATTCCCGCTATACCGATAATTTTTGCAACGATTGGTGAAACTCTGCCGTTGTTTGCAAGATTTTTTACCGATTTAAGCATAAAGAAAAGTCCGGTCTTTTTATGGTAATCTGTAATTTTTTCGCATATTTCTTCATATGAAAGACCGTCGTTTATAAGCTCTGTGAGCTTGTTTATCAGCATCGTCATTTCCGGTCCTGTAGAACGGCTGTCAAGAACGAAGACTCGCTTGTCGAGGTTTTCTTCGTAGAGCTTCTTTGCTATGCACGCCGCGTTGAAGCTACCCGAAAGCGCACTGGTTATTGTAACGCAGAATACGTCGTCTGCACCGTCGAATGCTGCTAGCCAGTCGTTTGCGTTTGGACAGGATGTTTTTGACTTTCCTTTGTATTTGCCGAGGTAATCAACCATGCCTTCAACGTCAAGGCTTGCGTCGTCGGTAAATTCCACGTCTGACGTGATGATCTTGAGCGGTGCGGATGCAAAATGCGTGTATTCAACAGACAAAACGTCTGATGATGAATCTGTAACTATTTTGATTTTTCTCATTCCAATCTCCGTTGTGTGGTTTATAATTAGGTACGAACTGTATTCTGTTAGATTGTAGCACAAAAAAGCTTAAATGTCAACTAATTTAAATAAGGGCTGCCGTTTTGAAAAGTGATATAATCCCCTTAAAGTAGACACTTGAAAAAACAAAAAGTATTCAAGACTACTTTAAGGGGGTTATTTTTATGCCAAGGAAATCGCGCAAGAACAAGAAATACAGTATTGAATTGAAAGTGCAA
>SVRU01000070.1 GCA_015064665.1 Oscillospiraceae bacterium | reverse complement strand
CCAAGGATTTCTGCTCCAAATTCGTTCGCCCCGAGGTTCTGTTCTCATTAAGAATTCGCTAAAACTACAATTCTGACCGTGTTTTTCGTGTTTTTGTCTTGATTTATTTGAATTCTTAATGAGACAGTCCCTTTCAAATTAATCTTCGTTTATATATTTTTCAAACGGCATGAGGAATGAGATTCCGCCGGATTTATGCTCGGCTTTGAAGCCGTTGCCGAAAACGCTGTCGTATATAGGTGTCCAGCCGCCGTCAAGCACGGGGGTGGGGTCGGGCTCCCATTCGGTCGATGCCGCCATATATTTATCACAGTACTTTTCGGGGAAATAGTAAACCGTAGCATCCGAAAGTCCGTCCACTCTGAAGCGGCGGCGGTATTTTGCGCTGACGGGCGCTTGCTCGTATGCCGATATAACGCCCTCTTTTTGCTCAACGAAAATACGGCACTCGCGGTGCTCGCATCTTGAAAATCTGTATTTTGCATAGCCGTCAACTATCTCGCACTCGCCGCCGAGCATAACAGGCGCGCCAAGCGGAAATTTCATAAGCGTGTCGGTAGTCGTGTCGGGGTTATATACCGAGAAAAATGTTCCGTTATTTGAACGCACGGCATTCCAAACCGGCAGTTTTATAACGTTTTCTCTCGTTTTAAAGACAACGCAGTATCCGAAGCGGCTCAATGACTTAAGCATTTCCGTAGGTTGAGCATCAACGCTCACCCGTGTGACGTTTTTGCCAAAAATTCCACACTCCGAAAGCACCTCTTCGGTTCCGTAGAGCAATATGTGCTCACCCTTTTCGGCAAGTGCTTTGAGAGTGTCGGTCACCTCTTCGTCACGGATTACGGGTGCGACTATAACTCTTCCGCTGTAAAGCTCTTTATCGGTTTTTTTGAATATATCCGAGGAAACGACGGTGTTAAGCGGAAAGCCGCAATTTATCGCGTTCATCATAAACACGTCGCATTTATGCATTTCGGAAAGCTCTTTTTCGGTTTTTGCCGTGGTATATTCCCTTAACGGATAGAGCCATACGAATGCCGACGGCTCGTCTGCCGAGTCCTTCTCTGCCTTCAGAATATGAGGCACAGACTCGTTGATACAGGAGTCGGGCATATCACCGAGCGAATTATCGATAGAGAGGATATTAAATCTCGTTGCCGACTGAACGCCGCCGTCCTCGCAAATTCTTGACACGCCCATGGGCAAATAGACGTCGGTCGGATATCCGTCGTATCTGTCGTACCAAGGTGAATTCATCCACCACGGGTCGTGAAGATAGTATCTGAAAAGAAAGTCCTTGCCGGGAAGCTCGCAGATTCTCGTCATATGACCCATAATTTCAAGACCGTAGTTTCCGTTTATCGCTGCCCAGGGAGAATTCGGGGGCGGCATAATGCCGAAATCGGCGTTATATATATCGTAGAGCGCAACGCCGTCGGTGGAATAATCTATTCCCGCGGAATTATTGGTTCCTCGCGTTTCTATCGGAATATCGGGGCAGGACTCGCGGAAAAGCCGCCAGAAGTCGAATACCTTTTTTGAGGTTGCACCAAGCTTTTCGGGATAGAATTTTTCACCGTCAAAAATTTTGCCCGTGAGCGACCAGGGGTCAGCTGAGAAGCCAAGTCCGTTCGAAAGCCAGAGATAGTCAAATCTCATATCGGCAAAAAAGCACTTCGTCTGCTTTGCGAAAAATGTCGCAAAGGGCTCACCTTCGGGTATTCCGTCGGGGTAGGCTGCGTATTTTCTCGAATCGGCGTTCAAAAGAGAGGTCGAATCAACGAATTTCAGCTTGCAGTCAAGCTCCGTTCCCGAGCATATCTCGGTATGCCTTTTGTATTTGAATTCCGAAACGGCAAACTCAGGACCTATATCAAAGGTTTCGCCGACGCGGATTTTAGAGTCGGGATATTCCCGTCTTCCCTCTTCCTTAAGTATCCTTATTATATTTCGAAGCACCTCATAGGTCATTTTGGGCGGATTTTCGATATACGGCTGTTTTCTTTCGTGCAGACTTATCGCAGGATCCTCATCCTCGGCGAGCTGTGGGTTATTTGCCGTGCCGAGATAATATCCCCACTCAAACTCGCGCGACATATCTCCGTCATAGTCGAGAATCTCACTTCCGTCACTCGCCCAGAGCATAACAGAGATTTCTTCCCTATTCTTAAGAAGCGGACGCCAGCCGACGAAAATCTCACGCGCTACTCTGCGAATATACTCCTCGTCGGTTTTCTTAAATGGCTTGAGGCTGACCTCAAGAGTTATAGCACCAAACATATCTTACACCCTGAATTTATCGTTAACTATCACGCACTCGATTCCGAGTATATCGGCAATTTTCTTTATGGTTTTTGCCTTGTTGCCGACACCGAGAGCAAAGTGGTGAGTCGGTCCCTCGGTTACCCAACCCTTTACAAAATCGCGCACGTTTGGCTCAAAGAATCCGCGCGTGTTGGTATTTCCTGTCGGGGGAATTGCACCCTTTGCGCTTATTCCCTCTCCAACGACGAATTTAAACGAGCCGTCGCCCTTCTGGGTTATTCCGAGAAGAGTGATAGGACCCTCCTTGAGCTTGAACTCGACGGATGCTCCGCCGCCCGGCTTTCCGTGATACTTTTTAAGGCTTCTTAAAATAGGTTTGCCGTTTGCAACGCGAAGGTGGTGAGGTCCGTCGTGTCCTACAAGTATATAGTTTCCGCCGAAATCAAAGGGATGGAACTCGGCAAAGCTGCCGCCTATATCGAGCTTATCCATAATATACATCGCAACGCAGGTTTTTATATCGAACTCACCGCACATCGGTATTCCCTCGGCATTGAGTATGGAGTTTCCTACGATAAGAGAGGATATCATTTTTCTTGATACCGAATTATCGTCAGAGCCCTCGTAATAGTATGCCATGCCCGAAAGATGATATTTTTCAACGAGCTTATCAAGCGCAACCGCACTTCTTGCCGCAGAGTACAAATCCGCATCGGTCAGCTTCATGGTAATCGGGTCTTGCTTGGGGTCAGGCATATCAAATTCCTCGTTTATCAAGTCGATTTTTTTCCGGATTTCCTCTTCCGTAACGGTATCGGCAAGAGCTATAAGCGTGTCGATCTCTATAAGCGGAACGTGAATACCGAAGCTCCTCGTCACAGCAACGGGGTCGCAATGCATATCGTACATCGACTCAAGCACGTGGCCCATAAGTCCGATTCGTGCGCCCTTGATGCCGTTCAGCACCTTTGCAATGTCGCACCACTCGGCGATTTCAGCCTTTGCCGCCTCGTCGCCGTACAGCTTGCCGATAACTACGTCGGCAATTTTTTTATTAAGGCGCTCTGCCGCGCACATAAACTCGGGAACCGAGCATATATTGTCGTTCTGAAGCTGCATAAAGGTATTTGCCTTCGTGTAGTCAAGGGCTTCAAGCGGCTGGAGTGCAACGAGTATAACGGGGGCGGTTACGTTCTGAATTATCGGAGTGAAGGTGGACGATGTGGCATAGGTTACCATATCGCAGATAACAAGGTCGGGCGCATCGGCATTGATTTTAAGAGATGCGGCGTAAGCCTTTTCGTTAGAGTCGATCATTCCGTAATCGATGATTTCGACTTCGTTTTCCGCAATAATTTCCTTAACTTCGTTATGATATCCTATGAGGCTGTCAAGAAGTCCGTCAAACTGACCCCAATAGGTCGCGTGGCCTACTGCAAAGAATGCAATTTTTGCTTTTCTTTCAATCTTTCTTTTTAACATAAGTATTCTCCCATTTGTCTTTTTTCTTAATTTTACACCAAAATACAACCAAAGTCCATAGCAAATCTGTCATTTATTTAGCACAATATGTCTTTTTGTTATTGACTTTTAAGCAAAGCTTTGATATCATTATTTCGGAGGTAGTATTATGGAGATAAGAACCGATGATTTTAACGCCGTCATAAAGGAAATAATCGTAGCGCACAAATTCAAATACGACAGAGGTACAACCTACGGCTATCATAAAGGAAGAAAAAGCTGGGGACTTGTATATATACTGTCGGGAGAGCTTGAATACAAATTTTCGGACGGGCGCGGTATACGGGTCGGGCGCGGAGATATGTTCATTTTGAAGCCTACCGATGCTTACAATATTCTTTGCACCGAGGAATGCCTGCATTACACTCTTAATTTCAAGCTTTCCTCCTCATCCGTAAGCGGAGAAGCGGCAAAAAAGCTCTTCCTAACCGATGATATCGCGATAATAAATCAAAGCTCGGTCGCAAATTATCACACCGACACCCTTGAAGAGCTTGCTTTGATATGGTCAAAAAAGTCGGCAGGCTACAAGATGCAGGCTATGGCGCTTGCGTATAAGCTGCTTTACGGATTTATAAATTCAAGAGCGCTTTTGCTCCGCACCGACAAGTTTGAAAAAATCGCCCCCGCGAAAGAATATATCGAAGCGCATTGGAACGAAAATATCACTCTTTCCGAGCTTGCTTTGCTATGCAGTATGAGTACGACTCATTTCAGACATCTTTTTACCGAAATTTTTAACACAAGCCCCCTCGGATACCGCGATTCAATACGCCTTACCTACTCGAAGGACTATCTTGCGGACGAGCGTTACACCGTGAGCGAGGCGGCATACAAATGCGGCTTTCCCGACGTTAACTATTTCAGCCGTTTTTTCAAAAAGCATACGGGAAAGTCGCCAACCGAATACAGACAGATTTAGTTTAAATTCGTTTAAAAGCATTGAAAATCTTCTGTTTTAACCTCCGAAAGCCTCGGATTTATCCTTCGGACTTGTTTTGAATCTGTCCTTATACACGCGGTAAAAATTGCTGTAATTTTCGTATCCGACCTGCTGCGCGGCGAGAGCGGCGGGCATTCCGCCTCGTATAAGCCTCATAGCCGCGGCAAGCTTTTTTTCAAGAATATATTGCTTCGGAGATATATTCATTTTTTCTGTAAAAAGGTGGCAGACCGAGGATTTTGAGCGCGCCGTGTGAGCCGCAAGGTCATCAAGCAGAATTTTTTCGCCGAGGTGCGCATCTATATAAGAGATGATCTTATTCAAAAATTCATCCTCTTCATTTATATAATCTATCCTTGCAGATTCGGCGGCGGCGTAAAAAATTCTGACCATAAGCGAATTCAGAAGCGGCTCGAAATACGCCCTCTCACCGCTCATGCATATTTTTGCGAGCAGCTCGGTTTCGGAAAAATAAAATATTGCAATTTTTTCACCTTTGCCGACAAATCCCGCACGAAGCACCTCGGGCAGAGCTTCAAGGTCAAAAAGCGCGGTTACGCGTCGATATTCACCGTTTTTGTTGGACTTGACGGTATGATAGCAAAGCGGAGGCACAATTGCCGTCTGCCCCTCTGTGAGCCTAAAGGCTCTTCCCTCAAGAACAATGCTTATATCGCCCTTCAGCACGGCTATCATCTCGTATTCGGCATGGCAATGGCTTTCCCATAAAACCGAGCTTTCAATACGGCTTACCGAATACTCCATAGAATAACTATTCGATTTATAAGAACAATGCACAAAACCACCTCCGCGTATATTATAGTGCATTTTTGCAAGAAAAGCAATATTTATTGCAATAATTATTATTTTGATTGCTTTTATTTTGTTGTATAATAGAGTTACTCAGAATGAAAAAGGCAGGATTTAAAATGATTAATTCACCTATTAAAATAGACGGATTTGAAATTCCCAACCGCGTTGTGCTTCAGCCTATGGAGGGCTGCGACTGCCATGAGGACGGAACGCCCTCAGAGCTTACCGTGGCAAAATATATGCGCGCGGCAAGAAGCCATGCGGGACTGGTTTGGTTTGAGGCTTGTGCGGTCTGTCCCGAGGGAAGAACGAACCCCGGGCAGCTGATGCTGACGCGTGATAATCTTTCAAGCTTCAAGGCTCTTTTAAAAGAGATGAGAAGGGTTGCGAAAGAGGAGTGCGGAATCTCACCGATTTTTATCCTTCAGCTTACCCATTCCGGCAGACAGAGCATCAGACCGATGATTGCCTATCGCAACGAGGTTTACGAGGAGAAAAGACCGCTCACCGACGAATATATAGTTACCGACGAATATCTTGACACGCTTCCCGAAAAATACGCAGAGTCGGCAATGCTTGCAAAAGAGGCGGGCTTTGACGGAGTTGACGTAAAATCCTGTCACGGATATCTTTTTCAAGAGCTGCTTTCCGCCTTTTCACGCCCGGGCAGATACGGCGGAAGCTTTGAAAACAGAATTAAGCTCTATATCGATTCAATAAAAGCGGTTAAATTTGCCGTGCCGTCGGATTTTCTTCTGACGGGCAGGCTCAGCGTATCCGATATGGTAAGAAAACCCTTCGGCTTCGGAACTACGGAAGACGGCAGACTTGATTTTACCGAGCCGGATATGCTGATTGAGAAGCTTACGGATGCGGGAATAAAAATCCTCAACGTCACAATAGGAAATCCTTATTTTAATCCGCACGTTAACCGCCCTTACAGAAAGGGCGGATATATACCGCCTGAGACGGCAGACGCAGGGCTTCGAAGATTCGTTACCGTAGAGCGTCATATCAAGGAAAAATTTCCAAGCCTTGCCGTTGTCGGCTCGGGTCTTTCATACTACCGCGATAACCTTATCGAAAAAGCCGAGGAGCTTCTTTCGGGCGGTGTTTGCGACCTTGTTGGCTTCGGCAGAGGCTGGATAGCTTATTCGGATTTTTACGCCGACTATCTTAGCGGTAGCTTCGACCCGAAAAAGTGCTGCCTTGCCTGCTCAAAATGCACCGAGCTTATGCGCGGGAAGAGGGTTTCGGGCTGCGCCGTATTCAATAAATACTACATGGAGCTTTATAAGGAGATGAAAAAATGAGGGTTGCAATAGTTACGGGCGTTGCCGGCGGAATAGGAAAATCGAGCGCGCTCATGCTCGCGAAAAAAGGCTTTTCGGTTGTCGGAATGGGCAGAAGCGAAAATCCCGACCTCTCTGACTTTGAGGGTCTTGATATTACGTACGTCAAGGGTGACATCTCGTCGGGCGAGGACAGAATGAAGCTCTTCAATGCAGCAAAAAGCAAGGGTGATATAACCGTTCTCGTAAACGTTGCGGGGGTTGCGCCCAAGGTGCGCCGCGATATTCTCGAAATGACCGAGGAGAGCTATGATTTCGTTATGGGAATCAACACAAAGGGCACGCTTTTCCTCACCCAGACGGTTGCAAACGAAATGGTGAAAAACAAAAAGGGCGGCTCGATAGTTAATATTTCCTCCTGCTCCGCTTACACAAGCTCAACGAGCAGAGGCGAATACTGCATCTCAAAAGCAGGAGTTTCAATGATAACCAAGCTCTTTGCCGACAGACTGTCAGGCGAGGGCATCACGGTAAACGAGATATGCCCCGGAATTATAGCAACGGGAATGACCGAGGCGGTCAAGGAAAAATACGACAGCCTTATAGCCGACGGACTCGTTCCGCTTGGCAGATGGGGCACGCCCGATGACGTCGGACGGGCGGTAGTCGCTTTATGCGACGGAACTTTCGGATATACCACGGGAGCATCGCTTATCGTTGACGGAGGAATGCATATAAGAAGCCTATGAAAGAAAGATACAATACGGTAGTAATAGGAACCGGCTGCGCAGGCTATAACGCGGCAGACAGGCTCTATAATTTTGGAATCAAGGATATAGCTATAGTTACAGAAGGCAAAAACATGGGCACTTCACGTAACACGGGCAGCGACAAGCAGACCTACTATAAGCTCTCTATGTGCGGTGAAGATGCTGACAGCGTTCGCGAAATGGCAAGGACTCTCCATTCGGGCGGCGGTGTAATGGGCGAGCACGCGCTCTGCGAGGCGGCATACTCGGCAAGATGCTTTATGCGGCTTGTTGAGCTTGGCGTTCCCTTCCCCACGAATGAATACGGAGAGTACGCAGGCTATAAAACCGACCACGACCCCCGCAGCCGTGCAACCTCCTGCGGTCCTCTTACGTCAAAATATATGACCGAGGCTCTTGAGAGGTCGGTTATGAAGAAAGGCATTGAGATAATTGAATTTCAGAGGGTTATTAAAATCATAACCGCAAGCGGTGCGGTAACCGGAATCGCTATGGCGAATACCGTGACGGGAGATATCTCGGTTATAGAGTGTCAAAACGTAATTCTTTGCACGGGCGGCCCCGCTAACGTATATAAGAACACCGTCTATCCCGAAAGCCAGCACGGCGCAACCGGACTTGCCATTGATGCGGGCGCAACTCTTTCTAATATGGAAGAATGGCAGTACGGCATCGCAAGCACAAAATTCCGTTGGAATCTCTCGGGAACTTATCAGCAGGTGCTGCCGCGATATATTTCGGTCGATAAAAACGGAGTTGAGAAAGAATTTCTTCACGGTGCGCTAGGCACGGACTCGCTCAGCAAAATATTTTTGAAGGGTTATCAGTGGCCGTTTGACACAAGAAAAACAGAGGGCTCGTCAGCTGTTGACCTGCTTGTTGCAAAGGAAATCAAAAAAGGCAATCGGGTATTCCTTGATTTTACGAAAAATCCGAGGGGACTTGAAAACGGATTTTCCGCGCTTTCCGATGAGGCGTACAGATATCTTGACCGCTCGGGCGCGCTTTTCGGCACACCGATTGAGAGGCTCGAAAAAATGAACGCGGGCGCAATAAAGCTATACGCATCAAACGGAATAGACCTTTACAGCGAATATCTTGAAATTGCCGTATGCGCACAGCACTCAAACGGCGGCGTGGCAGTCGATGAAAATTGGCAATCCGAGGTGCGCGGTCTTTATTCGGCAGGCGAGGCTGCAGGCACGTTCGGAGTATACCGCCCCGGCGGAAGCGCCCTGAACTCAACTCAGGTAGGAAGTTTAAGAGCAGCCGAGCATATTTCAAAGCAAAAAGAAGAAAACAGACCCTCTCCGAAATTTGACACGCCCCGCATCAAATACGGAAAATCCAATATTTCGGATATAAAAAACGAGCTTCAGAACGAGATGAGCCGAGTTGCCGATTTTGACCGTTCAAGCAAGGGAATGAAGGCGCTTTTCGATAAAGTTTCAAAGCTGTGTGATGAATTTTTCGACATTGCCGTTATAGAAAACAAGGAACAGACGTCAGAGCTTTTCAAGCTATACGACACGGCTCTTACGCAACGCTCAGTGCTTTCGGCTATGATTCACTCGGCATCAACCGTCGGAACTCACGGCTCGGCACTGGTCGACGGAAAGCCCGACACCTCTATGCAAGCTCAAAGAAGCTTTCGCACCGTCACGAAAAAGGATATTTCATACACCGAACCAACAACGCCGATTCCCAACGCTGAGCTTTGGTTTGAAACCCTGCTTGCAAGGCAGAAAAAAATTGAAATATAATACGCAAATCCGATCAATTCTTCATACCGCAAATTCAACTCATTTTTGCGCGTTTTTACGGTAGCCGTAAGAGAATCGAACTCATAAGGTTTTAAAAGATATATTTTCCCATATACATCACCGAATTTCTCTTAAATATCCGCATATTTCTCGAAAAATTCAGCTTGTCTATGAAAAAATCTATTCTTTTAAAACTGCTTCGCACCTTACGGCGAATAATTTTTTTGTGGATTTTGTTGGACTTTGCCGCAGTCAAGTAGGAACTTTACAAGGCGAAGTACGGCGAAAGACGCTAAAATTTATCGCCGCAAGGCTTGTTAGTTCGATTCTCTTACGGCTAAAAATAAGAGATAAATTCAAAACGGCAAAACAAATCCGAACCGCTTCGTGTATATCGAGCGGTTCGGATTTGTTTTTTAATTAGCTAACGATAAGCTGAATAGGACCGATTTATACCCTGCCGGTAATGGTAAGCACTGTTACGCCGGGCGTGGTCGTTATCGTGCCGGTTGCAAGGTCTTGAGTATAGGTTGCCGCAGGAACGGTTATAACACCGTCAATGGTAGCAAACTCTCCGCTTGCAGCGTTGTAAGTGTATCCCGTTCCTTCTTCCAATGCTGTGCCGTTCAATTCCACGGTAAGTTCGGATAATATCGGACTAAAAGTATCTCTTATAATAACTCCGTCCGTCGCATTGATGGGAACGTTTCCGAGATTTTGCACGATTATCGTGTAGGTCACCCTCTCGTTATCGTTAATCACCGCCGGGCAAACCGCTTTTGCTATAGTTAATTCGGGTGATTCAAGAACATTAACGGTTGCAGTTGCCGTAATTTCTCCAACACCAAGTCCGCCATTGGTAGTTACCGTATTCGTTATAACAGAACCTGTTGAAACAGGAGCGAATTCGTTGGATTTTGTCGCGTAGATAAAGGTTGCCGTGCTGTTGGGAGGAAGATTTATTCCTTCAATGACAAGATTACCCACCGTGCTTACCGTAGGTGCGGGCTGCAATATTCCGTTCAGATAATACAATATTGAACCGTCAACGTAAGTGAGTGGAACTACGGTAGTTTCGTCCGACAGGGCGTATGCGCCGAGATCGTCGGATATGGTTAACGCGTTGTAGGAAACAGACCCCATATTAGACAGTGTAACGGCGTACACCACTTCACTGCCGGCAGTATAGCTTTCGGTCACTGATCTTTTTGTCAGTTCAAGTCCTGAAAGAAGCTCAGCCTCGGTAGTATTTGAATTGACAACGTTTCCCGCATAAGAAAGCGTTGCCTGATTATAAAAGGTTGCCATTTTAACCTCCTTTGTTTTTATAGGCTCTTTTTGTGCCCATAACAGTATATGAAAGACGATGCCAAAGTGAGCATCGCCTCGCACTTTTTTATATGTAATTTGAGAGAAAATCGGTTTTTGGCATTTAAAATTCAATCAGCTCGAAACAAAGAATACGGACGGTGAAATACCGGCGTTTTTCTTTCCCAAATTGTCCGGACTTTACGAGTTTTATGTGATATTATGTTGTGCTACCGGAGGTATAAAGATTAGTACAAAACGAAGGGAAAAACCTCCTATCCAATACAACTTAGCAAGGCTTTCCCCTCTCTTTTTTAAATTCTCGAAATTTTATAAAGCCTTCTCTCAGGCAAAACTATAACCGAATTCGTCCAACAAGCATTCAGATACCACACGTCTTTGTCCTGTGTGTTTCTCTCACTGCTCCATACGTCATATCTTGTTGCATGACCGTAAAGATATATATCCGCTTCTTCTTTAAAATCTTTTTTACGATGTGCAAGTGCGATTCGTTTGCCACCGATATTTACGACCGTACCGTTGGGTACAACCTCGATCTGCGGTGCAATTTCACGCACCTTATCTTCAAGGTCGTTATTACCGGTTGTCCAAATTACACGGCTGCCCGTTTTCGTCATTATCTCAAGCATAACCTTGAGTCTGTCTATGTATACGTCTCTAACCTCCGGTATACGACCGACCTTAAGCTCATCAACGGTATCACCCGTGTGAATTATTACATCGGGATTCAGCTTGCTTATAAGTGCCTGATACCAAGGAAAAGTGCGGGACGGTGTGTCACCAATATGTAAAAGCTTAAGTCCTTTTTCATCTGCAAGCGTATCGGGAATTTCAATATCGTAATGTTGTCTCTCAAGGAATACGCTATTATATGTTATTTTCTTATACGGCAGATGCAAGCTGCAGTTCAACACAGCTTTTTTCGTCTTCGTGTCGTAGCAGTTATAGGAACAGTTATATACCTTGCCGATAGCACCTTCCCCGAAGAAAAACTGCATAGCCACACTGACCGAGGCGCCGTGACCTACAAGCAAAACCTCCTCATCGCCCTCGTTAATGATTTTATCAATAAATAGCGCTACCCTATACCGCACGTCTTCTACGCTTTCCGCCGAATCATGCCACCACGGAAGCGCAAGTTCTGCATCATCGGCAACGTTTTTAAAAAGCATTGAAAGCCTTGACAAATCCGAGCCCTCAAAATTCTTTGCCGACGCATCGCTTCGAAAAATCTCACGTAGGGCAGGAGCCGGATACACCTTTGAACCTGTTATCTTTGCAATGACGTCAGCGGTTTCCATAGTTCTTAAATAAGGTGATGAGAAAATTTTGCCCGAAAACCCCTCGTCACGAAGCCTTTTGCCCAGAAGCTCCGCTTGTTCTCTTCCAAGCATTGAAAGCGGCATATCTCCCTTGGGATAGGCAACGTCTCCGAAATATTCGGCATCATTTGCAACCTGCCCGTGCCTTGTAACATAAAATTTCATTTAACGAATTGCCTTTCTTTAGGTATATTGATTTCTTTTATATCACGTCTAACGAAATATATCGGATTGGTAATCAAAATGCATCTGCCCGTATCGTTATAAAGCTCTGCTCTTACAAAATTAACCGCTTTTTCCGCTTTTATATGGCAGCTATCAGAAAAATCTCCGTCTTCAAAACAAGTTTCTCGATTAACGTCTCCGTTTACAATCCAGCGAAGTATCCACCCGCGCCGCATTACCTTACAGGAAAAAAAGACTTTCTTACTCTCTTCTTTATAAACGGAGGTAACCGATCCGAAAGTCTGACCGTCCTCGCCCAGAAAGCTGACTCCGCCGTCTATGAAAATGGGATCCCCCGTGTAACCTCTTCCGGCACGCATGGCGTCGATGAAGGCATCCTCGGTTTTCTCATCCTCGCAATCAGCAATGCCAAGCCACAAAACGAAATTGTTACCGCCGTACCAACCGCTTTTGTTACTGTGGCTGTCACTCGCGCCGTACCCCGTCAGAAAGAATCCGCGCGAAGATAAAATATCCCACAGCTTAAGATGGTATTCAAGGGGAAGATAACGCCCGTCGGGAAATCCAACCTCCAGAAGCGACGCGCCGTAGCAGGCATTCTCTGTATATGTATCTGCTATTTTCATAACCTCTTCATCCAGATTGAAAAGCGACAGATCCTTTCTTTTAAATCTTGTAAAAGGGTGATTTATTGAAAAAACCTTGCCTTGTTCAAGCATCGAATTGCAGGCTTCGTCATTTGATATTTCATAACCGCGAGCTTCATACGGAAGTATCCGAAGATGTGTTGAAAAACAGTTTTTATGCATACCGGCATAAGAAATTTCGGTTGCAACGAATGGGGTAACACCGTACCTCGCGCCGATTTCGCGCGCAACCTCTTTTTGCAGCTCATAGGTTTTCTGAGCCGTATGTCCTCTTGTTTTAGAAAATTCATCTATATACGCAACAGCCTTTACGCCGTATCTTGCTTCAAGCCTTACAGTAACGTTATCAAAGCAATTATCAAGTCCTCCGATCCCCCGAATAACAGCCTCCTCCGTCACGGCATCCCTTGAAAGTCTGAATTCAGCATCCCTAAATCCGCGGACTTCTTCTATCGGGATAACAAGCGTGTGCGGAGCATTAAGTCCCTCTGTCGAACCAACTACGTAAAAAATATGCGCCGCTGTATGTTTCGGGGGACGCTCGGAAAGCTTTACGTCGAATATTAGCCTTGAATTTTTGGAATCGAAAAGTTCCGTCTTATACTTAAAAAACAGGATAATATCAGACAAAAGACTCGCGGTGTGGCTTTTTGCGTATGAAACCAAAGTTGCTGCGCATCCCTGCCATTCTTCGCTTTCGCCCTCAACCGACATTTTCATGGATTTTCCGTCGACGCTTGAAGATTCGTTGCATATGCAAATTCTACCGCGTTGATTCTCCTTCGGCAGAAATCCGACATTCGCGCCCTCATGATCATAGGTTAGTCCATTTGAAAAATCGAATCGGTCAAGCTCGCTGCGCAGTCTGCCCATACGTATATCGTGATCCGTAAACCAAATATACCTCATTCCCAGCTTTTGCGCATTGAAAATATGCCCTTCCATACTTGCCCCCGGCGGCTCATAGCAGGAATGCACGTGCATATGCTGAGCGTAATAGGTGAAGTTATCTACCATTTTGCACTCCAATCTTCATATTGTTTTTATCAGATTCTTTTTAACTGATTATCTAAATCCAATCTCCTGAACGAGATTAAACGTATAGCCTCCCTCAAGAATACTCTCTCCGCCGAATTTCGCAGCAGTAAAAAGATAGCGTTTATTTCCGTCGTTTAGGAGCATAGGTCTTTCACGTCTTTGAAGTAGCAGTTTTTTCCCGTTATCAAATTCAATATTGAAGCCGTAAGCCGACTCGGCTCCTTCTTCATCCCATACAACTCCGTCGTACGAATTAAAGATTACGCCCCCCTTTTTTACGCCCGTATAAACTCCGTCGGCATCCTCGCAAATCATCTTGTACATACCGTCTTCTTTATATACAAACATATCCTCTATTTTTCCCTTAGGGAAAATATTATGCACGACTGTTTTAAATCGAGCGAAATACTCATCCGAATACGCAACAGAGACCTTGAGGTCTCCGTCTCTGTAGTAGAGCAACACCCCGCCTCTGCCGTCACTGATAACGCAGGGGTTATTTGCATCCTGCGGAAGAGCAATCGGAGAGCTTGCTCTCTCCCAATCTCCCGTTAGAGAGCCTGCCGTTGCATAACCTATCGCGCGTTTTTCCTTGCTTCCGTCGCACGAGCCAATGTAATAAAGAATGTATCTGCCGTCAGCCTTGACTATGCAAGGATTGTGTGCCATAGTGCCGTCCCACATCGTACTCTCGCGTTTCCCGATTACCACCTTTTGAAATTCAAACGGAAGGGAGAGGTCTTTCGTTGTGGCGAGAACGATTTCAGAGCCAAGCATATAACCCTTAGGAAATCCAAGCTCGCGTTTCCAACGCGAAGCGAACATATAATAAATTCCGTTTTCCTTGATAACCGAGCCGCACCAAACGTAATAGCCGTTCATTGAAAAACCCGAACCGCTGACTGCGTTTTTTAGATTAAGCACGCTTGCTCACCACCTTTTCTAACGTTATTTCCTTTGAGATTTTGAGTCTTTTTGCGTGAGTAGGCAAGAGTGAATAATCCGAACCCGCTCTGAATCCTTAATTTTCAGCGCTTTCGGCACTTATCTCTCTTGCAAAGTCCGCACTTGGCTGCGAGAGCCAAGCACCAAAATCATCTTAAAATTAAGGCACAGAGTT
>SVRU01000069.1 GCA_015064665.1 Oscillospiraceae bacterium | reverse complement strand
ACTCGACACAAGGTCGAGCCCTTTTTGTTGGTGCGGGAGACGGGAATTGAACCCGTACGGTAAAACCACACGCCCCTCAAACGTGCGCGTCTGCCAGTTCCGCCACTCCCGCGACGGCTCTATTATTATACACGAAAGTTATAGAATTGTCAATAGCAAAATCATAAAAATTAAAAAATATTTTTTTAGGTCGAAAAAGGGTACTTTGGCGCACCTGCTTCATCGCAGGTGCGCCAAAGTACCCTTTTACACTAGGTTTAATCAAGAATACCCTCGAGAGGAGTGAGATTCCAGAGCTTTGCAAGGCCCTTAATTACCTCGTCGGGTATTACGTTAACGGTGTGACCGAGCGCGAGCATATAAATCTGTGCGGTTTTCTCAACCGTTTCGATAAGACCAAATGCCTCGTCCATAGTCTTTCCCGTTCCGTAAATACCGTGGTTTGTCCATACAACGAGTCTGAATTTCTTCATTTTTTCAGCGGTTGCTTCGCCAATCTCGTTAGTTCCGCAAATCATACAGGGAAGAACGCCAACTCCATCCGGGAAAACAACTACTGCCTCGGTGTTTGACTGCCAGAGCTTGTATGTAAATTCCTTCTCGTCGGTGGAGCAAACAGTGTTCATCGCGATAGTGTAGGTGGGGTGGGAGTGCATAACGATTCTGTGCTCGGGGTCAACTGCAAGTCTTGATATGTGGCTCATCATATGAGCAGGGAATTCAGAGGTAAATTTTCCACCGTCCTTATATCCCCAAAGAAGCTCTGCGGTCGTTCCGTCCTTAGCTATACGTACGATACCAAGGTTGGTTTCGGGGTCTTTGTCAACGTTCTTAAAATACTTGCCCGTTCCGGTAACGATGAAAATCTTGCCAATAAGCGCGTCTGCATTGAATCCTGTGGGAATAGTGCGTATAACCTTGCTCGTATCGATATACTCGCTAAGCTCCTTCTCGTCGAGAAGATAGCTGATGTTTCCGCCGTTTCTCTCGTCCCATCCGAGACGGTACATATTAGCGGTAGCTTCGCGCATTTCCATCACAAAGGGGGCTGTTAAAATGTCTTTCATATCTATTTCTCCTAGGTTTTATTAATTTCTTTTTGATATTACTTCGTTTTCGAATTTTTCGACTTCCGAGTACCAATCGTCCGAAAGTTTCTGTCTTTCAAGGTATTCGCACCAAACGTCAGAGACCGGCATCATCTTGAATTTTTCATTAAGGTACATTATTTTAGTAAAATCATTCTCGTTTTGAAGCGATTTCAACTCGTCGTGCGGAAGAAGAAGCGCTGCAAGCAGTGCTTTTTGCATAGAACGAACGCCCGTGACCCATGCTGAAAAACGGTTTATACTTGCATCAAAGTAGTCAAGACCGATAATTATTTTTTCTTCAAGTCCGTCACGAACTATTTCCTTTGCGATCTCGCGAAGCTCGTCGTCAAGAATTACAACGTGGTCGCTATCCCATCTTACAGGACGGGAAACGTGAAGAGCTACGCGGTCGTGGAAAGCGAGAAGCGAAGGAATTTTGTCCGAAACAACCTCTGTCGGATGGTAATGTCCGGTATCCAAAAGACAGCATATACCTGCTTTTGCGGCATAATTCTGATAAAATTCATTGCTTCCTACGGTGTAGCTTTCAATTCCAATGCCGAAAACCTTGCTCTCAACCGCGGGGATAACCCATTTTTTATCATAGCTTACAAGCATCTCGTCAAGTGAATTTTTAAGACGCATACGGGGTGAAAGTCTGTCTGCGGGAATATCTTTATATCCGTCGGGAATCCAGATGTTTACAAGACAGGGGGAGTTCATCTCTTTGCCCATTTCTGCGGCAATCTCAAGGCATGCCTTTCCGTGTCTTATCCAAAAGCTTCTGACTTCTTCGTCTGGCGATGAAAGGCTGAGTCCGTCCTTCATCATTGGGTGGGCAAAAAACGTGGGGTTAAAATCAACTCCGTCAAGTCCGCATTCCTTTGCAAGCTTTACCCACGGCTCGAAATATTTATAGGTATAGGCATCTCTGTCAACCTTGCCCTTGTCCTCGCCAAGCAAAGCGTAGCAAGCGTGAATATTCAGTCTTTTTTTGCCGGGCATAATTGAAAAAGCCCGCTTAATATCTTCAAAAAGCTCCTCGGGACATCTTGCTCTGCCGGGATAATTACCGGTGGTTTGTATTCCGCCGGAGAGAGAATCGGCACCGTCAAATCCAACTACGTCGTCGCCTTGCCAGCAGTGAACGCTGATTGGAATTTCCGAAAGTCTTTTAATTGCCGATTCGGTATCTATACCATAGGATTTATAAAGCTCCCTTGTCTGTTCGTATCTTGTCATACGCCTAATCCTTTCTGTTTTCTGATTAACAGTTATATTTTATCATCTTTTGAACTGTTTGTCTATATTTGCTCTTGAACTTGACAAATAAACATTAAAATGTTATAATGTAATCACAAATAATCATAAATAAGCAAAATAGGGGAACTATGGCAATTAACGAGCGTCATGACGCAATAATGACAATTCTTAAAGAAAAGAGAAGAGCAAACGTAGCCGAGCTTGCATCGACTCTTTTTGTCAGTGAGGCGACCGTACGGCGTGACCTTAGCGAAATGCAAAAGCTCGGTCTTATCGAAAGGAGTCACGGCGGTGCGGTTTTGTCTGAAAACGCTGAGGAGGTTTCGATATTCGTCCGAATGAATAAAAACTCAAAGCAAAAGGAGCAAACGGCAAGCAACGCACTCCCTCATATTCCGCAGTTTCATTCAATATTCGTTGATAGCTCGTCAACCGCTCTTGCTCTTGCTGAGCGGATGGACCTTGCATTTAAGACGGTCGTTACGAATAATCTTCAAACGGCAATAATTCTTTCGGGCAAAAAAGATATAAACCTCATAATACTTGGCGGAAGCGTGCAATATAATACGGTTTCTTCAACGGGCAGCTTTACCGCGCGTCAGATCGAGGAGTTTTCCTTTGACCTTATGATTTCATCGTGTACTGCCGTTTCGGGTAACGAGGTCTACGAAAGCTCGCTTGAGCAAAAGGAAATAAAGCTTGCGGCAATGAAAAGAAGTAAATACAAAATACTTCTTTTTGACAGCGAAAAGTACGGTGCGTACGGTGCGTACAAAATCGCCGCTCTTTCGGATTTCGACCTTGCGGTTACAAATAACGCTCCGCCCGATGAAAAAATCCGTGAAAACGTGAGAATAATATATTGACCGCTTATAATATCTGAGTGAAAAAGGGAGAAAAAATGAAAAAAATATACAAATCCGTAGACGAACTTATAGGAAAAACACCGCTTCTTGAGCTATTAAATATAGAAGCAAGGCTGAATCTTAAAGCAAAGCTTATCGCAAAGCTCGAATATTTTAATCCCGCAGGATCGGTCAAGGACAGGGTCGCAAAATCAATGCTTGACGATGCCGAAAGCCGCGGAATACTTACTGAGGAATCGGTGATTATCGAGCCAACCTCGGGAAATACGGGAATCGGACTTGCATCCGTTGCCGCCGCTCGCGGATACAGAGTGATTATCGTTATGCCCGAAACCATGTCGGTTGAGCGAAGGATGATCATGCAGGCGTACGGCGCAGAGCTTGTTTTGACAGACGGTGCTCTCGGAATGAGCGGCGCTATAAGGAAGGCGGAGGAGCTTAAAAAAGAAATCCCGAATTCCTTTATAGCAGGACAGTTTACAAATCCCGCAAATTCACGCGCTCACTTTCTCACGACAGGTCCCGAAATTTACGGAGATACCGATGGAGAGGTCGATATATTCGTTGCGGGCGTTGGCACGGGCGGAACGGTAACAGGAGTCGGCGAATACCTAAAATCAATGAAAGAAGATGTGAAAATCGTTGGAGTAGAGCCGAAATCCTCCGCGGTCTTGTCAGGCGGGGAGGCTGGAGCGCACGGACTGCAGGGCATTGGAGCAGGATTTATACCCGAGGTTTTAAATAAAAATATCATAGACGAGATAGTTGCCGTTACCGAAGAGGAGGCGTATGAGGCAGCGCGTCTTATCGGCTCGTGCGAGGGCGTTTTGGTTGGAATTTCTTCGGGTGCGGCTCTTTTTGCGGCTATAAAGCTTGCTGGGCTTCCCGAAAACGAAGGCAAAAACATTGTGGTTCTTCTCCCCGATACGGGTGACAGATACCTGTCTACGCCATTGTTTAAAAAATAAATAAAAGCTATTGAAAAAACCACCGAGTTGTGATACAATTTATGTATCAAACATCAGGTGGTTTTTTATGAAGTACGGTATGCCAACGCTTGTTGAATGTAATGGAATTATCGAATGCGCCGAGGTCGCAAAGCAAAACGGTCTTGATTTTATTGAGGTCAATATGAGCTTTCCTCAGTACATTCCTCAAAACAGTGATATAGAGTTGTATAAAAAACTTTCGCGCGAGCACGGGATATTTTATACTATACACGCTGACGAGCAGCTTAATCCCTTTGATTTTAATCCCGAGGTTTCAAAGTGTTATTTTAAGGTTATGGCGGATTCGATAGATTTTGCCAAGGCAATCGGCGCACCCGTAATCAATATGCATCTTTTAAAGGGAGTTTACGTAACTCTGCCCGAAAAGGTTGTATTGCTTACCGACGTGTATAAAGATGTTTATATCGAGAGGGTAAAGGCGTTTATCTCTATGTGCGAGGAAAAAATCGGCGATGCGGATTTGAAAATAGCAATAGAAAACGTTGACGCAAACCCCTTTACCGAAAGTCAAACCGATGCGCTTGAATATTTTATGAACAGCTCCGTATTTGGTTTAACGCTTGACGTGGGTCACGACGATTGCATGTCGGGCAAGGACAGACATGTTTTTGAAAAGTATCCCGAAAAGCTTATACATATGCATCTGCATGACAGCGACGGTAAGCATCCGCATCTTCCTCTCGGAGAGGGTAGACTCAATATAGGCGAAAAAATCAAAATGCTCACAAAAGGCTCAACCTGTCTTATAGAGGTAAAAACGATTGCCGGCTTAAATGAAAGTACAAAATATATAAATGATAGGGGATATAAGATATGAAACCGATAATTTACGCGAATTTGCATAATCACACCACGCATTCCGACGGTGTATTTTCACCTGCCGAGCTTGTAAGGGTAGCGAAGGACGAGGGCTACGGTGCGGTTGCCGCAGCTGACCACGATACCGTAACGGCAAATCCCGAGGTTAAAGAGGCTTGTGAAAAGGCGGGCATGGAAACCGTTTTTGGCTGCGAGTTTTATGCAAATCAGAAAAAATATATCGATTATTTTAACGATCATCATCTCGTCGGCTTCGATTTTGACCCGAATCACCCCGATATGAAGGAATATCTTCGTAAGAGAAACGCCGATATGGCGGAAAAAACAGAATATCTTTTTGAGCTTGCAATGAAAGAAGATAAGCTCCCCAAGGGTATCACCTGGCAGGAGGTAATGGACTATAACAAGGGAATTACCTGGCTTTGCAACGACCACGTGTTCATGGCAATGGAGGCGAAGGGGCTTGTTACTGAAAAGGAATGGCCGCACTATTTTAAAACCTGCTTTGCCGCATCCTACGCAAAGAGCATCGGCGTTACAAGTAAATATCCTATAATGGAGATAGGCGACCTTATACCTCTTATTCACGATGCGGGCGGAATTGCCGTTGTTGCGCATCCGTGCGTGTCGGTTCAGCTTCGAACCATTCCCGAGCTTGTAAAATTCGGTCTTGACGGTATCGAGGTATGGCATAACGGTATGATAAGACACGGCTATCAGAGAGAGGGACTTCGCTTAGCTCTTGAATACGACCTTTATATCTCCGGCGGTGCAGACCACTCGGGACTTTGCGGAGGTCAGTATAAGTTCTTTGAAAACCCGAAGGAAACAAGACACTGGGCAGAGCCTATGACACTCGGCACAACCAAGGAATTTTTTGATGAAATCAAAAATAAGGAGAAAATGTCGGGCAGAGAAGAAATTATCAAGGAATATATGGAAGAATACCCAGAGGTTGAAATTCCTAATTTTTAAAAAATGACGAGGTATATAAGCATGAAAATCTACGCAAATCTACATTCGCACTCAACTCATTCCGACGGCGTATACACGCCTGCGGAGCTCGTGAAGATAGCAAAGGACGAGGGATACGGCGCGCTGGCTATAACTGATCACGATACCGCAACTGCGTACGGCGAGCTTAAAGCCGAGTGTGATAAGGCGGGTATGGAGTGTATTCTCGGTTGCGAATTTACAGGGTATTGCAAAGAGTTTAATTATACCTTTCATCTTACAGCATACGGCTTTGACCCCGAGTATCCCGAGATGAAGGAATACCTTCGCAGATGCAGCGCGACTCTTGAGCATCAAACTCGCATTCTTTTCGAGCGCGGCAAGGAAAACGGTTTTATACCCGACGGCATCGTTTGGCAAGACGTTCTTGACTACAATAAAGGTATCACATGGCTTTGTAACGATCACGTATTCCGTACGATGAAGCATATGGGGCTTATGACCGATAAGGAGTACCCCGATTTCTTCAAAAGCGTTTACGGAAGCCATAGAAGAGAGGTTGAAAAGCTCTATGAGTTTCTTCCGATAGAGGAAATTGTTCCGCTTGTAAAAAGAGCCGGCGGAATAGTTTTCGTTGCACACCCTTATAAAAACGTAGATAAAATTCCTCGTCTTATCGAATACGGAATATGCGGTGTCGAGGTATGGCATTCCTCGCTGACCGATGCTGAGAGAGTTGAGCTTTTGAAGCTTGCTCTTAAACACAACCTCTATATATCGGGCGGAAGCGACCACGAGGGTCTTTGCGGCGGTCAGTACCAATTCTATGACGATTACAAAAACACCGAGTTTTATATCCCCGAATGCTCTATGGGAACTACGAAGGAGTTTTTTGATGAGATAGTTAACCGCTCTCTTATGTCGGATAGAGAAAAATATATTTTAAAATATATTGAGGAATATGATTTAAGGAGTTAAGAATGAAAATATACGCAAATTTGCACACGCATTCAACCCATTCCGACGGAGTATATGCTCCCGCAGAGCTTGTTAAAATTGCAAAAGACGAGGGCTACGGTGCTCTGGCAATAACCGACCACGATACCGCAACTGCCTATACCGAGCTTAAAGCCGAGTGTGATAAGCTCGGAATGGAGACTATCTTCGGGTGCGAGTTTTCGGTTTACGGTGAGGAATTTAAGAGTCAGTTTCATATTACGGCGTATGACTTTGATCCTGAATACCCTGAAATGAAGGAATATCTTCGCGGCTGCAGTCTTGCAAAGACGAAAGGAACCGAGCTTCTTTTTGAGCGAGGAAGAAAAAACGGTTATATTCCCGAAGCGTTCACTTGGCAGGATGTGCTTGATTATAATAAAGGCATTACTTGGCTTGGTAACGATGCCGTTTTTCGTGCGATGAAGCACAAGGGTTTTGCGGTCGATAAGGATTATCCCGCTTTTTTCAGCAACGTTTACGGCAAGCACAGGTCTGAGGTTCCGAAGTTTTTTGATTTTTTATCCCTGACTGAGATAATAAGGCTAATTAAAGAGGCGGGTGGAATATGCATTGTGGCTCATCCTGCTAAAAATTTCGGAAAGCTCGAGTACGTTCCAAGACTTGCAGAGCTGGGTATTGACGGAATTGAGGTCTGGCACTGGCTTCTGACGAATGATGATAGGCGCGAAGCGTTAAAGCTTGCGCTGAAGCACGATCTTTATATATCCGGCGGAAGCGACCACGCAGGGCTTTGCGGCGGCCAGTATCAGTTCTACGAGGATTATAAGAGTACCGGCTACTATATACCGGAATGTTCGACAGGAACTACAAAAGAGTTCTTCAACGAAATAGTTAACCGTTCTCTTATGCCGGATAGAGAAAAATATATAAATAAATATATCGAGGAGCTGTCATGAACGCAAAAGAGAGATTTATTGAGGTATATAAGAGTAACATAAGAAGGGAAGGCGCGGATAAGCTTCTCGACTATATAATTTCGTCCGATTTTTTTGTAGCTCCTGCAAGCTCGCGCTTTCATTCATCCTACGAGGGCGGACTTTGCGAGCATTCGCTCAACGTTTACGACTGCCTTGTATCATACCTTGACACGAAAAGAGCAAAAGAAACCTTTGGATTTGATTATACTGATGAAAGCATTGCAATCGTATCTCTTCTTCACGACCTTTGCAAAATCGGTGTATATAAAAAGGGATTTCGTAACGTAAAGGATGAAAAGGGCGCATGGCAGAGAGTTGATACCTTTGAATATGACGACCAGCTCCCCTACGGTCACGGCGAGAAGAGTGTATATATAATTTCTGGATATATGCGTCTTACCAGGGAAGAGGCGTTTGCGATCCGCTATCATATGGGCTACTCGTCAACCGAGGATGCGCGAAATGTTGCCGCGGCATTCGAAATGTTTCCGCTTGCATTTGCTCTATCAACCGCAGACAGTGAAGCCACCTATTTCATAGAGGGTAAGAAAAAATAAACGAAAAACAGTAAAGCGAAGATTTTCCGTTCTGAGTTGGAAATCTTCGCTTTGTTTATATACTCTTTCTTGAAGCCAAGGCTCTTCTGAATTTTGTTGGCGAGTATCCAGTTTCTGATTTAAACAGCTTTGAAAAATGCGCTGAGTCCCAAAATCCAACATCTTCCATAATTTCGTTTATAGGCTTTTCCGTATGCTCGAGAAGAAATTTTGCACGTTCAATACGCAAAATATTTATGTATTTTATCGGTGAATAACCGAGCTTTTCTTTGAATCTTTTTATGAAATAGTTGGGGCTGAGCTTTGCCATTTTTGAAAGCTCTTCAAGCGTTATTTTTTCATTATAGTTCTTTTTTATATATGTAATAACTTTATCTGTTTCGTCGTTTTCTCGTGGGGGTGTGTCTGTGTATCCGCATCCCTCAAGGCATACAGATACTATCGACATGAG
Source organism: Oscillospiraceae bacterium (assembly GCA_015064665.1). The sequence continues at coordinate 6,108 of SVRU01000069.1, read as the reverse complement.
TGATAATGAAATATTTATTCTGTTACTCGGGGTATTGTTTTTTGTATAGACCACTGTGTCGAAAAGGTCGGTTATACGTTTTGTAACTCCGATATTTCTAATATAAGGAAAATCAACTGAATCAAAATAATTCTTTTGTCCGCATCTAAAATCAAAATGAAACCAATATTTTTCTGCGTACGACAGCTCCGTCAGGTGATATGAATGCTTTGTTCCTGCCGGAATTAAAACTATGTCGCCTCGTCGAGCTATAATGCTGCGGTTTTTAAGCTCAACACATATCTCACCGTCTAAAACATAATAGATTTTTGAGTTTGGGCAGATAACATTTTTGTCGCGCCATGCGCTGTTCAGAGCAATTCTTGAGCCATGATGATATAATACTGTCAGACTCTCGTTATAAAAATCTTGCATAGTTTGCTCTCCTTTACTTTATTCAAGTATATAACTAAAAAATTTATTTGTCAATAAGTAAGATAATTTTATACAACTTTTTTGATAATATTGTTATAACGCAACAAAAATATCGGGTGTATAATTAAAATATAATATAGAATTTATATTAAGGAGAGAAACTATGAAAGCACGTATTGGTATTCGCCCGACTATAGACGGACGATGGGGCGGTATAAGAGAAGGACTTGAAAAACAGACAATGAATCTTGCTAAAGCAGCAAAGAAGCTCATTGAAGAAAACGTATTTTACGCTGACGGCACACCGTGCGAGGTTGTAATATCTCCCTGCACAATAGGCGGCGGAAGAGAAGCATACGAATGCCAGCAGTATTTTACCCGTGAAAACGTTACGGCAACTCTTACCGTGACTCCTTGCTGGTGCTACGGCAGTGAAACTATGGACCTTAACCCCTTGACCACCAAGGCGATATGGGGTTTCAACGGCACGGAAAGACCGGGGGCCGTATATCTTGCAGCGGCTATGGCAGCTCATGCTCAGAGAGGACTCCCTGCATTTGCTATATACGGTGAGGACGTTCTGGATATGACCGACAGCCCAATCACGCCCGACGTTGAGGAGAAGATTTTGAGATTTGCCCGCTGCTCTCTGGTTGTCGGACAGATAAAGGATAAGGCCTACGTAAGCATTGGCTCTGTTTCTATGGGTATTGGAGGCTCATTCCTCGATGCAGGTATGATGCAGAAGTATTTTGGTATTCGCGCCGAGTGGGTTGATATGACCGAGATTTTAAGAAGGATTGACCTTGAAATCTACGACAAGGCAGAATATGAAAAAGAGCTTAAGTGGATAAAGGAAAGATGCCAGGAAGGGCGCGACCTTAACGGTGGACCCTGGGGACAAAAGGATTTTACAAGGGAAGAGCTTGACGCTCAATGGGAATTCGTTGCGAAAATGACTCTTGTCATTAAAGATATAATGCTCGGTAACGAAAAGCTTAACGATATTGACAGACACGAAGAAGCTCTTGGAAGAAACGCTATATTCGGCGGCTTCCAGGGCCAGCGTATGTGGACAGACTATAAGCCTAATGGAGATTTCACCGAGGCGATACTTAATTCTACTTTTGATTGGAACGGCAAAAAAGCTCCGATAATCCTTGCAACCGAGAGTGATAACTGCAACGGTCTTGCAATGCTTTTTGAAAATCTTCTTACAGGAAGGGCAAGTGTGTTTGCCGACGTACGTACATATTGGTCACCGGAGGCTGTTGAAAGATGTACAGGCTGGAAGCCTGAGGGACTTGCAAAAGACGGATTTATTCATCTTATAAACAGCGGTGCCGCAGCTCTTGACGGAACGGGTGCAGTAAAGGATGAAAATGGAAATTCCGTTATGAAAAAGTGGTGGGACGTTGAGGATGAGGATATTTCGGCAATGCTTTCTAAAACCGAGTTCAGTCCTGCAAACAGAGGTTATTTCCGCGGCGGCGGATTCTCATCTACTTACTCAACCAATGGTGAGATGCCTGTAACGCTCGTAAGAGTAAATATGGTCGAGGGAATAGGCTATACAATGCAGATTGCCGAGGGTTATACCGTTGACGTGCCCGAAAAGGTAAACAGAACTATTCTTGACAGAACCGACCCGACCTGGCCCTCTACCTATTTTGTTCCCAGACTTGATGAAAACGTCAACGCATTTTCATCTGTATATAACGTAATGGCAAATTGGGGAGCAAACCACGGCGCGTTCGTTTACGGACACATAGGAAAGGACCTTATAACTCTTGCAAGTATGTTCAGAATTCCCGTAACTCTTCACAACATTAAAGACAAGGATATATACCGTCCTCACGCTTGGACTGCATTCGGCACACGCGACCTTGAGGGTGCGGATTTTAGGGCCTGCGCAAATTACAAAGAGCTGTATAAATAAGAGGATTATATGTACGGGTATATAAGACGTTTTGAAAAGCTTGGATTCGGTATGTTCGTTCACTTTGGTATTTACAGTGCTCTCGGCAAGGGCGAGTGGGCATTGAACAGACTGTGCATTCCGGCTGAAAAATACGAAAAACTTACAAAAAAATTTAAGGTTAAGAAAAACTGGGCAAAGGACCTTGTTGCCACAGCAAAAAGCGCGGGGTGCAAATATATAACTCTTACAACAAGGCATCACGACGGCTTTTCGCTTTATGATACCAAGGGGCTGAATACATACGATGCTCCTCATTCGGCTTGCGGACGCGACCTTGTGCGCGAGTTCGTTGACGAATGTAATAAGCAGGGAATATTGCCGTTTTTCTATCATACACTTATAGATTGGCATAACAGGGACTGCTCTGAGAATTTTTCAAAATATATAGATTATCTTATAGAGAGTGTAGAGCTCCTTTGTACCAATTACGGTAAGATAGGAGGATTTTGGTTCGACGGATTCTGGGATAAGCCTGATGCTGATTGGCAGTTCGACAGACTATATTCCACAATAAGAAAGCATCAGCCCGAGGCTATGATAATCAATAATACAGGCATGAGTAATATGGGAACTGTCGGACATCCCGAAATAGACAGTGTTACCTATGAGCGCGGTACTCCAGCAAGACTCGGTAATACCGACCGCCCCGTTGCAGGCGAGATGTGTCAGACGGTAAACGACCACTGGGGATATTGCAAGTACGATGTTTCCTACAAGAGCATAGCATCTCTTATTCTTGACCTTATAAATTGCAGAAATTGCAATTGCAATCTGCTTTTAAACGTTGGACCTATGGGCAACGGAGACGTACGTCCGCTTGATAAAGCAATTTTTTCTGAGATTGGAAAGTGGATAAGGTTTAATAAAGACTTTATTTATGACGCACGTCGTTCGGATATTGAGGCTGAAAATGCGATAGTCTTGAAAAATGATAGGGATGAGTATTTTGCCGTTGCACTTACACCGACCATTACCTGTGTTACCCACGGAATGCTTGGGGGAAGAGTGCTTGACGTGCGTATTAACGCAAATGTAAGGAGCGCGCGTTGGCTTGATAACGGCAGAAAAATAAAGGTAAAGAACAATTCTTTTGCGGTGCAGCCGTATGAATATGGAACGAGTATGATTTACCGTGTCGCCAAGCTAGAACTTGACTGAACGGGGGAGAAATATTATGACGCACGAAAATAAACTCGGTATGTTTATACATTGGGGAGGATATTCTATTCTCGGTGCGCACGAGCAGGCGCTTGCAAGACTTGACCTTGAGCACGAGGAATACGAAAAAACCATGCTTTCCTTCAACCCTACGGAGTATAATCCTGAGGAGTGGGTGCTTCTTGCAAAAAGTGCCGGCATGAAATATATCTGCTTTACCGCTAAGCACCACGACGGATTTTGTATGTGGGACACGAAATACACCGATTACAGCATTATGAATACTCCATACGGTAAGGACGTATTAAAAATGCTTGCCGAATCTTGCCAAAAGCACGGTATGCTCCTTTCGATATATTATTCCTGCCCGGACTGGCATCATCCTTACGGCTATAATCCAAACTCAAGCCACCAGTGGAAAGCAAAAAACATGGGCGGCAAGGTTGATATGGAGTGCTACATCGAATTTGTTAAGAATCAGATAACCGAGCTTCTTTCAAATTACGGAAAAATATACACTCTGTTCTGGGATATTCCTCCTCATATCGACGTTCCGTCGTTAAACGAGCTTGCAAGAAAACTTCAGCCGGGAATATTTATAAACGACAGAGGATATGGTCCTGGCGATTTTTCAACTCCCGAGCGCGACGATTCTCCGATAGGGCTTTCGAGATTCACGAAAATGACCGAGGCTTGCAATTCTGTTGACCTTGCAAGCTGGGGTTACCGAGAAATTCCTCTTTTTCACAGTCTCAAATACCTCATCGGCTCAATCGATAAGGTAATGGCGCTTGGCGGAAGCTATCTTATCAACGTAGGCCCCGATGCAACGGGAAAAATAACCGAGGAATACGCAAAGCGTATCGAAGCTATCGGCGATTGGTATAACAGACTGGACGGTGCGCTTGAGTGCCATGAGAATGACGAATACGATTACGGTATTGCTATGGATAAATGTATCGTGAACAAAAAAGGCAATAAGACATATTTTCATTTCTTCGAGGGGCTCTTAACCGACACCGTAATTATGAAAAATGAAAAAGGTATTCCAAAATACGCAAGGCTTATGAACACAGAAGCAATGCTCGAATGTAAAATGCAGTGCTTAACGGCGTCTATAGGAAAATTCGAGGGAATACTTTCAACCGATTATCTGATTATCGGCAGAATACCCGTTGACACGCTTCAAAACGAGGCTATAGTCATCGAGGTAGAATGGTAAACTGAATTGTATATTAAAACGTCCCTGAACCGAATCGGCTCAGGGACGTAATCTTTTGTTTATTTATTTCGAATACTTCTTACGAGCAACGTAAGAGGTGTGAAGTGCGTGGTGAGCTGCGTGGCAACCGTAACCGCCCTTGAAGTAGTTGTCGTAAACTTCCTTGATAACGGGGTTAAGGTGAGACTTACGTATCTCCATTGCTTCATCCTGGTCGTAAAGAGCCTTAGCTCTTACAGCCTTGAGGTCAACAGTGTCACGAACGTGCTGAGGCTGGATAGGCTGACCGCCGCCGTTTACACAGCCGCCGGGGCATCCCATGATCTCAACGAAGGTCCAATCAGCTTCGCCGCTTGCGATCTTGTCCATAACCTTTTTAGCGTTTGCAGCGCCTGAAGCAACTGCAACCTTAATATCCATACCTGCGATATTGTAGGTAGCTTCCTTAAGTCCCTCGGTTCCGCGAACCTCGGAGAATACAAGCTCCTTGTTATCCTTGCCGGTAAGAACGTCGTTTGCAGTTCTGAGAGCTGCTTCCATAACGCCACCGGTTGCGCCGAAGATAACTGCAGCACCGGTATCAAGACCGAGAGGAGTATCAAACTCTTCATCAGGAAGAGCAGTGAACTTAAGTCCTGCGCGTCCTATCATTCTTGCAAGCTCACGTGTAGTGAGAGCAACGTCAACGTCAGCTATTCCGTTACCTGCCGCAGACATATCATCTCTTCCTACCTCAAACTTCTTAGCGGTACAGGGCATGATAGAAACTACGAAAATATCCTTGGGGTCGTAGCCCATCTTATCAGCCCAGTAGGTCTTAATAAGCGCTCCGCCCATCTGCTGGGGAGATTTGCAAGAAGAAAGGTGAGCGAGATACTCGGGGTAGTAAAGCTCGCAGAACTTAACCCATCCGGGTGAGCAGGATGTAATCATAGGAAGCTTGCCGCCGTTCTTAACTCTTTCGAGAAGCTCGGTTGCTTCTTCAACGATTGTGAAGTCTGCCGCGGTATTTGTGTCAAATACCTTCTCAAATCCAAGTCTGCGGAGAGCTGCAACCATCTTGCCTTCAACGTTAGTACCGATAGGCATATCGAAGCACTCACCGAGAGTTGCTCTGATAGAGGGAGCAGTCTGAACTACTACGTGCTTTGTGGGATCAGCGAGAGCTGCCCAAACCTTATCGGTATCGTCGCGCTCAACGAGTGCGCCGGTGGGACATACAGCAGTACACTGACCGCAGGAGATACAGGGAGTATCGTTAAGCTCAAGATTAAACGCCTGTCCGATGCAGGTGTCGATACCACGGTTGTTAGCACCGATAACCGAAACAAAC
>SVRU01000068.1 GCA_015064665.1 Oscillospiraceae bacterium | reverse complement strand
GCACTCTCTAAAGCTCCGATACTTGTTCTTGATGAAGCAACCTCTTCGGTGGATACCCGTACCGAGCGCCATATAGAACACGGAATGGATCGAATTATGAAAAACAGAACCACGTTTGTAATCGCACACAGACTTTCAACCGTACGAAATGCAAACGCAATAATGGTTCTTGAGGACGGACGCATAATAGAAAGAGGTTCACACGATGAGCTCCTGTCGCTTAAGGGCAGATATTATGAGCTTTATACAGGCGTAAAAGAGCTTGCATAAAAAAATACGGACGGGAAATGACCGAAAGCAGAGTCATTCCTGTCCGTTTTGTTTATATTACCTCAGAATTTCTTCAATTTCAATTATCAAAGAGTTGGTAAGCTTGCTTATTCCTTCAAAGTTCATGCACGGAGTGTAAATCTCTTCAAGTTCAAAATGTGCATTAGATGCAAGAAGAAATTCATGCTTTGCGTGAGAGAGTGCATCCTCCCGTTGTTTTGCATAATAGCTTAGGTGCTCTTTATTATAATTTATTATTCCGCAATCCAGAAATGCGGACGTGTCAACCGTGTTTTCATAATCTCCGCCGACGGTAATTAACGTGTCTGATTCCGGCAAATATATTGCTTCTGTCAACCTGTCGGAAAAGGGAGAAGGAAAACGTGTATATTCACAGCAGAGTTTTTTTACCTCATTTAAAAGATTATCGGTAAAAATATATTCCGAGCCGAATACACCGCTTACGGAAATTTCCTTTGGGTAATTTTCTTTTGTATTCAGTCTTGTGTATCCGTTCTTTGAAAAGGAACTGTTAAGTTTGATTTGTTCGTTTCTGCCTTCATTTTTTTGTTTAATATCAAACAATATGTCATTTATGATTTTGGCTTCGCTGATCTTGTATGCACTCTCCACAGTTCTTCTTATATTATCTGCAAAGCAACCTGCGATTCTAAGATAATTATACGCCTGTGAGTATCGGTATGATTTGTTTTCATTGAGCTTCAATATGCTTTTCTTTTTTGATTTCAGTGTTTTATCATTCCAATAATCTCCGAGATTTATTATCTCGTCTATTGCACCGGGTATTTTTGCGTCTGTCTCGTGCGGTGCCGTTCCATCAAGTATTCCGATTTTTTTATTATTGTTTTGCAGTATTATTCCGTCAAGCGACGATGGATCCGATGAACAAAATATTGCTTCGCATTTGTAATTTTTGTTTTGAAAAGTAGTGCAGATTTTTTTCATAAGGCTGCTTTTTCCCGTGCCTGGACCGCCCTTAAGGACGTATATTCTTTCAAAATCCTGCGGAATAAAAACTTTGTTAAAATAGTTTCTGAATCCGTCATATCCGTTTGCGGCAGCAAAATAGACGGATTTAGGTTGTTCAAATTTCATAGGAATCTCCGTTTTTTATATTTTGTGTGACTGCTTTAATAATATTCATTTTTCCGGAATATGCTATTTTAAACTTGACATCTTACATAAAATTAGTGTATAATATATATATTATATTTTAATGGAGAAGATTAAATTGAAAGTAATTGGTCTTTGCGGCGGCAGCGGAAGCGGAAAGGGAACTGTTGCGGCAATGTTCTCGGATCACGGAATTCCGTGCATAGATACAGATGCCGTATATCACGGACTTACCTCCGGAAAATCCGAATGTCTCGATGCATTGACGGATGAGTTTGGTTCTGAGATATTGAATGGAGACGGTTCTTTAAACAGAAAAAAACTTTCCGACATTGTTTTTTACGGTTCCGATTCGTTTTCAAAAAGGGGAGCTCTTAATCGAATTTCACATAAATTCGTTCTCGACGAGGCGCGCAGAATTATATTAGAGTATCGAAAAGATGGAAAAGAAGCTGTGCTGGTTGATGCCCCGCTGCTTTTTGAATCGGGGTTTGATGCCGAATGCGATGTCGTAATATGCGTAATAGCCGATAAAGACGTAAGAATTTCAAGAATAGTTGCGCGTGACGGAATAAGCGTTGAGGAAGCAACAAAACGAATCGATTCTCAGCTTACGGATGAATATTTGATTGCTCATTCCGATTACACTATATTTAACTCCGAAAGTCTTATTAAAACAAGGCTTTCGGTAAACGAAATTGCAAATAAAATATTATGTTTAGATAAAGGAGAATAAAATGTCAGAGGTTTCAGTTGGAAAAGAAGCGCTTGAAAAGCTTTCCTACAAAAAGAAAAATATTTACGAGGAATCTTCAAGTGAAAAAATCAAAATAATTTACGATTATGCTGAGGGATATAAGAGTTATCTCGATAACTCAAAAACCGAACGCGAAGCTGTTGAGCACAGTATAAAAATGCTTGAGAAAAACGGATTTTCCGAGTATAAATTCGGCGATAAAATTTCTGTCGGAGATAGAAAATATTTTAATCAGCTCGGCAAAAGTCTTATTGCTTTTAAGGTGGGCGAGGAGGATATCGAACGCGAGGGAATACGTATTTTGGTAGCTCACGTAGATGCTCCCAGAATCGATTTGAAGCAGATTCCGATGTATGAGGATTCCGGCATGGCTTTCTTTAAAACCCACTACTACGGCGGTGTTAAGAAGTATCAGTGGACAACCATTCCTCTTGCACTTCACGGTGTAATTGTAAAGGCTGACGGAGAAGTGGTTAAGGTAAGTATAGGTGAGTCGGAGAACGATCCGGTATTCTGTATCAATGACCTTCTTCCTCATCTCGCACAGCGTCAGGTGCAGGAGCCGCTCGGCACTGCGATTTCGGGCGAAAATCTTAATATTCTTATCGGTGGACTTCCTTATGACGATAAGGACGTATCTGACAAGATTAAGCTCACAGCGCTTTCTATACTCAATGAAAAATACGGTGTTACCGAAGAGGATTTTCTTAGCGCTGAGCTTTCTCTCGTTCCCGCGTTTAAAGCGCGCGATATAGGTTTTGACAGAGCGCTTATCGGTGCTTACGGTCACGATGACAGAGTATGCGCTTATCCCGCTCTTACAGCACTTGCTGAGAATCTTGAATCGAAAAAGACGGTTCTTGTTGTACTCGCAGATAAGGAGGAGATCGGTTCGGAAGGCATAACGGGAATACAGTCCCGCTATTTCGTTGATCTGATAGATGAAATATCCAAGAATCTCGGTGCTAACGGCAACGTTGTAAGAAGCAAGTCGATGTGTCTGAGCGCCGATGTTGCGGCGGCATACGATCCGAATTTTGCTGAGGTATACGAGAAAAGAAACAGCTCGATGATCTCCTGCGGAACTACGCTTTGTAAGTACACGGGCGCGAGAGGCAAGAGCGGAACGAGCGATGCATCTGCAGAGTTCGTTGGATATATAAGACGTTTGTTTAATGAAAACGGTGTTATCTGGCAGACCGCCGAGCTTGGAAAGGTTGATGCCGGCGGCGGCGGAACCGTTGCTAAATACGTAGCGGCTTTGAATATTTCGACCGTTGATATCGGAGTTCCCGTTATCTCGATGCACGCACCGTACGAGGTGGTTTCAAAGGCCGACGTTTACTCAACACACGAGGCGTTTTCTGCATTTATCAAGTAGTTTTTTCTCAATTGTTGAAAATTTGAGAGAGGATAGCTTTTATTAGATAAATTATGTTTATTAAACTAGCACAGGCGGAGGATAGATTCAGAGAAATCGAGCAGCTGATAACTCTCCCCCACATTGTATCAAACAACAAAGAATACTCTAAGCTTATGAAGGAGTACAAGGCTCTCACTCCTGTAATAGAAAAATACAGGGAGTATAAAAGCGAGGAAAAAGAGATGAGGGAATCCGATGAAATGATGAGGGACTCAGCTCTGGATTCCGAGCTTCGCGAGCTTGCCGAGTACGAGTTTAAGATTCATAGGGAAAGGTGCGATGAGTTGACCGAGGAGCTTCGAATCCTTTTGATTCCCCGAGACCCCAACGATTCACGAAACGTTATCATAGAGATACGACAGGGGGCAGGAGGCGAGGAGGCCGCTCTTTTCGGTGCCGATCTTTATCGCATGTATTCGATGTACGCCGCATCTCGCGGATTTAAAATCGAAATTGTAAACCTTAATGAAACCGAACTTGGCGGAATCAAAGAAGTAAACTTTATGGTAATGGGCGACGGCGCTTATTCACGCTTCAAATTCGAAAGCGGAGTTCACCGTGTTCAGCGAATACCGGTTACAGAGTCAAACGGCAGAATACAAACCTCTACGGTTACTGTAGCAGTTCTTCCCGAGGCAGAGGACGTGGAGGTTGAGGTTAATCCTGCTGATATCAAGATAGAATCCTGCAAATCGAGCGGTGCCGGCGGTCAGCATATAAACAAGACCGAGTCTGCAGTAAGACTTACTCACAAGCCGAGCGGTATAGTTATTGAATGCGATCAGGAGCGCAGTCAGCTTCAGAATAAAGAAAAGGCTATGAAAATTCTTTATACTAAGCTCTACGATATGAAACAGAGAGAGCAGGATGAGCTTATCGCTTCAACAAGAAAAAATCAGGTTGGCAGCGGTGACCGAAGTGAAAAAATCAGAACCTATAATTTCCCACAGTCAAGAATAACGGATCATAGAATCAATAAAACTCTGTTTTCGCTTTCTGCATTTCTTGACGGTGATATAGACGGGTTAATTACTGAATTGATAGCTCAGGATACAGCTGAGCGATTGAAGGGTGATGGCGGAGTATGATAAAAACGTCTGTTGTGTCGATTTCTTCGTCTGACACCGATTTTAAAGAAAAAATTCAAAAAGCAGCCGACGTAATCAAAAGCGGAGGACTTGTGGTTTTTCCAACCGAAACGGTTTACGGACTCGGTGCTGATGCGACGAACTCAGAGGCGGCAGAAGCGATATTTAAAGCTAAAGGAAGACCTTCCGATAATCCCTTGATAATTCATATTGCAAAACCCGAGGATGCTGAAAAATACACGGTAACGTGTAAGCTTTATTATAAGCTTGCTGCAGCATTCATGCCCGGACCGCTTACAGTGATTATGGAGGCTCAAGATACGGTTCCCAAAAGTACAAGAGCTTCGCTTCCGACAGTTGCGGTAAGATGTCCCGAAAATGAGATTGCGAGAAGTCTTATTGAAGAGGCGGGTGTTCCGATTGCGGCTCCGTCGGCGAATCTTTCAGGTACTCCGTCGGCTACCTCCGCAAAGCACGTGATCGACGATATGCTTGGCAGGGTTGATATGATTATTGACGGCGGAGAATGTGAGTTTGGACTCGAATCTACTATCGTTAAGATAGAGAATAGCGGAGAATTAACCCTTCTTCGTCCCGGTAAAATAACGGTCGAGCAGCTCGAAAAGGTTGCAGGGACTGTAAAAATCGCAAATGCCGTTATAGATAAGCTGGGTGAAGGCGAGGTTGCTTTATCTCCCGGAATGAAGTACCGCCATTATGCTCCCGAAGCGCCTCTTGAGCTAATTGACGGAGATGCCGTTTCGACGGCAGAATATATAAAGACCGAGTCACTGTCTCGTATTGCTGTAATTGCTTACGACGACGATGCAGAATATTTAAGTAATATTCTTCCGCACGCGAGAATATATCGCTTCGGTAAAAGAGACGACGAACAGCTTCAAGCAAGGCTCCTGTTCTCGCTTCTTCGTGAGCTTGATAAAGAAAAGTTTGAGAAAATATACGCTCCGTTACCCAAGAAAAGCGGTGTCGGGCTTGCTCTTTATAACAGAATGATCAGAGCAGCGGCTCACAAGATAGTCAAGCTTTAAGATGTTAGTTTAAGATTAGATGATAAAAGGATAGGTCATATTAAATGGCAAAGAAGAAAAAGCTGGTAGTTAAAGATTTAAAGGAAAATGAATCGGTTGCAACTCTTCAACCGATAACCGAAACTCTTGAGAAAAACTATATGCCTTATGCTATGAGCGTTATAGTTTCAAGAGCGATTCCGGAAATAGACGGTTTTAAGCCATCTCACAGAAAGCTCCTTTATACGATGTATAAAATGGGACTGCTTAAAGGGCAGAAGATAAAAAGCGCAAATATTGTAGGACAAACCATGCAGTTAAACCCCCACGGAGATTCGTCTATCTACGAAACTATGGTTCGTCTTACAAGGGGTAACGAGGCGCTTTTGCACCCGTTTATAGATTCGAAAGGTTCATTTGGTAAACAGTACTCAAGAGATATGGCTTACGCGGCTTCTCGCTATACCGAGGCTAAGCTTGATTCGTTTTGTAATGAGCTGTTTTCCGGTATAGATAAAGACGCTGTCGATTTTATTCCAAACTATGATAACACTACGACAGAGCCTGTTCTTTTGCCTACGACGTTTCCGAATATTTTGGTTTCTCCCAATCTTGGAATTGCCGTTGGTATGGCTTGTTCGATATGTTCTTTTAATTTGGCCGAGATATGTGACGGCACAATTGCACTTCTCAAAAATCCAAATACTACGGTAGACAGACTTCTTGACATTATTAAAGCGCCGGATTTTCCGGGCGGTGCTGAAATAGTTTACGACAGAGAACAGATGCGTAAAATATACGAAACGGGAACGGGCAGTTTTAAAATGCGCTCGAAATATGAATACGTTAAAAAGGATAACTGTATAGATATTCTTGAGATTCCGTATTCATCGTGTATTGAAAGTATTATGAAAAAGGCAACCGATATGATAAAGCTTGGAAAGCTTCGTGAGGTTACCGACGTTCGCGATGCGATAGACCTGAACGGCTTTAAGCTTACCTTTGATCTTAAAAAGGATGCAGATCCCGAGGTCGTTATGAAAAAGCTCTTTGCTGCAACCGAGCTTGAAAATAATTTTGACTGCAATTTCAATATTCTCGTTGAGGGAACGCCGATGCAGCTCGGTGTTAAGGAAATTCTGACAGAATGGATCAAATTCAGAGTTAAGTGCGTTAGGCGTGAGCTTAACTTCGATCTTGGTAAAAAAGAACATAAGCTGGAACTTCTTCGCGGTCTGGCGGCAATACTTCTCGATATAGACGCAGCGATAAGAATAATCCGCAATACCGAAAAGGAAGAGGACGTTGTTCCTAATCTTGCAGCTGCATTCCATCTCAGCAAGGCACAGGCTGAATACGTGGCAGAAATAAAGCTGCGTAATATCAACCGTGAATACATTCTCAACAGAATTGAAGAAATAAAAGAGCTTGAAAAGGATATCGCCGAAATCAAAGAAACCTTGCGCGATGAGCTTAAATTAAAGCAGAACATCATAGCAACTCTTCAGGGTATAAAGAAAACTTACGGCAAGCCAAGAAAGACCGCTCTCGTTGAAAAAACGGAAGTTGTTGTTGAAGAGAAAGAGGACATTTTCTTTGAAAATTATAATTGCCGATTGGTTCTCACAAACGGCGGATACTTCAAAAAGCTTTCGGTTCAAGCGGCAAGAGCTGCAGAGGAACACAAGCTGAAAGAGGGAGATTTCATAATTTACGAAGAAGATACCGATAACAGAGGCGACGTTTTGTTCTTCACCGACAAGGCTCAGATATACAGAGCTAAGGTTGCTGATTTTGCTCTTTGCAAGGCTTCGAATATGGGAGATTACGTTCCAATGAAGCTTGGTATGGATGACGATGAGCACGTTGTTGGATGTAAGATGATTTATGATATTATCCCAGAGCATCACATGATATATATATTTGAAAATGGCAAGGGCGTCAGAATTTCAATGAAGGCGTACGACGCAAAGTCGAAGAGAAGAAAAATTACAGGTGCGTTTTCTTCGGAATCCCGCCTTGTCGGTGCTATTTACGAGGCTGAAAAACCGAAGCAGATATTCCTTCGCAGTGACGGCGGTAAAGGAATGCTTATAAAGTCAAATATAATTCCGGAAAAAGCTACAAGAACCGCGGCCGGTGTTCAGATAATGCAATTCCCAAGAAAGAAAGGAAGGGTAGAGCTTGTAACCGATCGAATAGAGGAACTTGGTGAGGATGCACAGAAGTGCAGAAAACTTGCAATTCCGTCTATGGGTGTAGCAATCTCCCAACTAACTTTTAAATTTTAAATAATAAAAAACGCAAAATTGATTAGTAAAGTCAATTTTGCGTTTTTATCATGTTAAATGTGGGCAGATTTAAATTTATGAGAACGTTTCAAATTTGTATCCAACACCCCAAACGGTTTTTAGCACCCATTTATCAGAGATGCCCTCAAGCTTTTCGCGAAGTCTTTTTACGTGAACGTCTACCGTTCTTGAATCACCGAGATAATCAAATCCCCAGACCTTATCAAGAAGCTGGTCGCGAGTAAATACTCTGTTGCAGTTCGAAGCAAGGAAATAGAGTAGCTCTAATTCCTTCGGGGGAATATCAATAGCCTTGCCATTTATTTTAAGCTCATATTTTTGAAGACTTATTTCAATGTTTTCAAACTTTACAACCTCATCATCGTTGGTCTTTGAATGAGCGTTATAGCGGCGTAAGACAGCCTTGATTCTTGCTGAAAGCTCTTTCATGTCAAATGGTTTAACGATAAAGTCGTCAGCCCCTAGCTCAAGACCGAGAACCTTGTCAAATACGTCACCCTTGGCGGTGATCATAATAACAGGCTTCGCGGACATCTCTCGGATTTCGCGGCAAACCTGCCAACCGTCTTTTTTTGGCATCATTATGTCAAGAAGAACGAGGTCGGGTTCATAAATTTTGAAGCACTGAACGCCCTCAACACCGTCGTTTGCTGTTTTTACCTTATATCCTTCGTTTTCAAAATAAAGCTTAAGCATATCACATATATTAGGGTCGTCATCTACAATCAAAAGCTTTGTATCCATTTTATTCTCCTTTTAAATTGTTAACTTTGTTAAAAAACATGAAAACTTAACAATTTAATTATACAGTTGATATATGTAATTGTCAATAACAAATTATGAAAAAATTATGTATTTTAACCGTTTTTTAATTTTAATAATCAAATTTCGTAAAACTATTGCTAATTATTAGAAAATGTGATATCATTGTAACGAATATTTTATGTGTTGAAATGGAGAAATTATGAAACTTGGTATCGTTGGACTTCCTAACGTTGGAAAAAGCACACTTTTTAACGCTCTTACAAATGCGGGAGCTGAATCCGCTAACTATCCTTTTTGTACAATTGACCCTAACGTAGGAGTTGTTGCAGTACCAGACAAGCGTCTTGATAAGCTTGCTGAAATGTACAGCCCAGAAAAGTTTACACCTGCAGTTATAGAATTCGTTGATATTGCAGGACTTGTAAGAGGTGCGTCAAAGGGTGAGGGTCTTGGTAATAAGTTCCTTGCAAATATAAGAGAGGTTGATGCCGTCGTTCATGTTGTCCGCTGCTTTGAAAATAACGATATAATTCACGTTGAGGGCAACATCGATCCCTTGCGTGACGTTGAAACTATTGATATAGAGCTTATTTTATCCGACCTCGAAATCGTTGAGCGAGCTATCGAAAGAACCGTTAAAGCCGCAAAGAGTGATAAAAAGCTTCTTGATAAACTTGCTGTTCTTGAAAAGGTTAAGGCGTGTCTTGAAGAGGGGAAGTGTGCGCGTTCGCTCGGTCTTGATGATGAGGAGCTTGCATACGTTGAGGAATCAAGACTTCTCACGTTGAAGCCGATTATTTACGTTGCAAATATTTCTGAGGATGAGGTTGGCGGAGACTATGAGTCTAACGAGGGATATCTCAAGCTTCGTACGCACGCGGATTCCGAGGGAAGTGAAATTATAGCCGTAAGCGCTCAGATAGAAGCCGAGCTTGCAGAGCTTGAGGGAGAGGAGAAGCTGAGCTTCCTTTCCGATCTCGGTATTGAAGAGAGCGGTCTTGATAAGCTGATCAAATCGGGATACTCGCTTCTTGGTCTTATAAGCTTTCTTACGGCAGGTCCTAAGGAGGTTCGCGCATGGACGATAAAACGCGGCACGAAGGCTCCGGGCGCGGCAGGTAAGATTCATACCGATTTTGAACGCGGATTTATTCGCGCTGAGGTTGTAGCGTTTGAAGATCTGGTTCGCGAGGGCGATAGAAACAAGGTCAAGGAAAAGGGCTTGCTTCGCAGTGAGGGTAAGGAATACGTTATGAAAGACGGAGACGTTGTGGAGTTCTTATTCAACGTATAATTTTTTACTCCATACCTCAAAATACATATCGGTTCCTTTGTCAATGTAATATCTGTAGGTTTTCTCGTCAATATTTATTTTTGAAGTTGCAAATATTATTTCTTTTAAATTATCGAATTTACGTAAAAATTCACATACCGAATTCCCGCTTTTGTGGCGTCCGAGAATTATCACGTGGCTTTGCGCGATGATATCGGATGCCATATTTTTTGCGTCGCCCGTAAGAATATCGTCGGTAAGATAGGTGTAATAGGTGTCCTCGTGCATTATTGTAAGAAGATTTTGCTTTTTCTCGCCGAGTTTATAGCGATATAACGGAACGATTTTTGTTTTTCCGAGTTCGATATAATCCTCGTTTATGTAGATGATCAAATCAAAATTCGCATTTCCTGAAAGGTTGGCAATTTGTGACAGTATCCTTTCCTCCGTTGCATTTTGCGGTGCAGGGATGTAAATTTCATGCACCAAAATCGAGTTGATAAGAGTTGAGATGGACTCGTCAAGATAATAGGAGTAATTTGTTAATACGTATTTATCTATTTTAGTCAGCTTGACGGACTCTATGTCGTTATACAGGGAATACGCAGTGCTTTCATCATACGAAGCAATGTCAACGGCTAACGTTTGATTGTTTTCGGTTAAAATCAAGTGTTCGTTTGTAATGCTGAAATAGGTAAGAGTATTTTTCCTTTGATGTGAATAGGTTAATACCGCCGAGATGGAGAAGATTACGCAAAGCATAGCGGCAAGGCATGCAATAGCCGTCTTTTTGCGTTTAATCTTAATTATAAAAAATAAGAAGAAAAGCGCAGAAAATATTAACGAAAGAAATTTTATAATGTAAAAATTGGAAGAAACGTATATTCCGTTAATATCTGAGAATAGATCGGCGAAGTATAATATTAAATTTCCAACCGGTACAAATACATATTTTAACGGTGTTATGAATGTAAATATTAAAATACCGATGCCAAGGTAAATAAACAGCTCAACGAAAACTCCGAAGAAAAGTGTGGATATCGGTGCAATGAGAGAGAATCCGTCGAATTTCAGGGTGGTGATGGCAAAGGTTGCGGAGATGGCAAAGAATGAGGACATAAGCGATGTGAAAATCCATCTCAAAAATGATGGCTTTTCATATTTTTCGCTTTGATATTCGCTCATAACAACGATGCCAAGAGTGGCAAAGGCAGAAAGCCATAGTGATAAATCGAATATCGCATACGGTTGGAAAATACAAATTAAGCTAACCGACACAAAGAGTGATGTCATCGAGTCTTTTGTGTTTCCGAGGAGAAAAAGCACGGCAGAAATTATTAACATAAAACCGGCTCTCATCACCGACAGCGATAGACCCGTTAAAATCATATATAGTGCCGTAAATAAAATTGTAAGTATTGTGGCCGGCTTTTTGCCAAGCTTCATAAACATCATAAGCTTCGAAAAACCTATAGCCAGAATTGCTAAATGCATACCGCTGAGAGCCAGAATATGAGAAATGCCTATTCTTGAAAAATCTGTTTTCACACCAAGCGGAAGATAATCTTTTTCGCCAAGTAACAGAGCGCAAAGAAGTCCGCCGACGTCCTTGTTTGAGTTAATGATAATCCGTCTGCATATGCTTTCTCTAAAGTCTTTGATTTTGTATGAAATCGGATATTCACCCGAATCGATGATGTTAAATTCCGTGACTTCTTTTACCGAACCCGAAATGCCGCGTGAAGTGTAATAACCGTTTGCGTCAAAACTGTCGCTGTTTGAGAAGGGGACTATTTCTCCTTTTAATTTAACCTTTGATCCTATTGAGTAGCCGTAATATTCTTCATTGTTAAGATAAACCGTCAATTTATATTTTGAAAATAACTTACCGTTTATGTCTGACGTGCTTATAATGACCGATGATGAATACGAGGAGTGTTTGATTTCTTGTACTTCGCCGACTATATGCGCTTCACCGTCATATCTTTCATAAGCCTTAAACCAAAGGTCAAAATAAATAAACGAGCATAGTATTGCTAGGAGTGACGATATTGCCGCGATTCTGACGAGGATAGGGTTGATATGTTTTTTTAGCGGATTTATAAATGACAGAATGATTGCCGTCAAAATAATAAAAACAGACGTTATTCTGAGAAACAGGCTTTCGTAAAATGAAAAAAAGACAAAAGAGCCCAGCGTAATACAAAGTATTAAGCTAAGCGGTCTTTTGTCAAATATATTCATAATTATTTACCTTATAAAGTCCGATCCTTTAGGAATTACAAAGTTAAAAGTATTTTTTACAATACTTAAGTCAAGAGTTTTGGCTCCCTTAATTTCACCGTCAATGCAAATCGGCTCAGGTGATTCAAATTCAATTTTGATGTGATTTGCTTTTTTAAAATTGAAACAGCCTATTGCCTTTGGATTTTCAAGGTATGTTCCTTTTTTATAGGAGTTGATGAGCTTTAACAGTGTCAGATGTGAAACCTTGTTTATAGCACATATATCCATTAGGCCGTCATCCATTTTGGCAAGAGGTGCAGCACGGTATCCGCCACCGTAAAATTTTCCGTTTCCAATTGATGCGAGAGTGTAGATTCCGTCCCAAATTTCTCCGTCATCAAAAATAAGGCGCATTTTTGTTCCGTATCTTCTGAAAAAAACCTTTAAAACACCAAGAGTATATGAAAAAGCGGGTGTGGTAATTTTAAGTTTTTTAATTTTTGCCGCTTCTTTTGCCGCCGCGCAGTCGAAACCGATGTTTATCATGTTTATTGAATAAGCATCGTTGTATTTTATAAGGTCAAGAGAAACCGTTTCACCGTCGATTTGAGCATCGATATTGAAGAAAAGCTCCTTATTTGTGAAGTTGCGGACGAAATCGTTTCCCGAGCCGTAGGGTACAACACCGAATTCGGCCTTGTTATTGCCCGGAGCACTATTGACTATTTCGCTCAACGTGCCGTCTCCGCCAATGCAGATAAATCTTTGTCTCTCCTGCGAAATTCTCATCATTGAGCTTACGTATTCTGTTGCATCACCCGGGCAGGTCGTGTAGTATATGTGATAGCTTAGTTGCCTTTTTCGGCATGCGCTTTTTATTATATCCTCAAGATTTTGCTGTTTGCGCGGTCTACCTGATTTTGGGTTAAGTATAAAGTGGTAAATCACGGTAAAATCCTCCGAGGGAATTTTTAATAATTGTTAAAATCATTATAACAGATAAGAATTGATAAGTCAAGGAATATCTATTTGCGTTTTTGTTGAGCCGAACGTATCATTTCATAGTACGCTTTTGCGGCTTGCTCGGTTTTGTTTGAGCCAAAGCTGTAATATTTTTTTCCTATAAGGTCATAGGGCAGATAATCCTGCTTAACGTAATTGTTTTCATAGTCGTGCGGATATATATAACCCTTGAAATCAGGACTTTTAAGATGATCCGGAATCGTTGTTCCAAGGCCTTTGTCCATATCCTCTTTGGCAAGATGATATGCCATATACGTGCTGTTTGATTTTGGCGCGGTAGCAAGTATGCAGGTTGCGTTTGCAAGCGGAATTACGGCCTCAGGCAACCCTATTGCCTTTGCGCTTTCGACGCAGGAATAGGTGATTACCGATGCCAAAGGATAGGCGGCGCCGATATCCTCGTTTGCAATAACGAGAAGTCTGCGGCATGCCGAGAGAATATCACCAGACGCTAAAATTCTGGCAAGATAGAATACGGCGGCATCCGGATCCGAACCGCGTATTGATTTTTGAAGACAGGAGAGCAGATTATAGTGAACATCACCGTCCCTGTCGAAATGTCCTACAACGGAGGGGGCAAGAATCCTTACCGTCTCTTCAGTAATTTCTTTATCGGATATGTAAAATGCGTTTTCGAGAATACCAATACTCATTCTTACGTCACCGCCGCAGATGGAAGCAATCATTTTCAGCGTCGTATCAGATGCAGTTTTGCTATCAGAAAAATCAGAATTCAAAATTTCAACAGCGCGCTTTAAAGAGGGAATACAGTCGCTTGCCGAAACTGATTTGAATTCAAACACGGAGGAGCGAGACAAAAGCGCGTTATAAACGCAATAATACGGATTTTCGGTAGTCGATGCAATCAGCGTTATCTTGCCGTTTTCCATGAATTCAAGCAATGATTGCTGTTGCTTTTTGTTAAAGTACTGTATTTCGTCAAGGTAAAGGAGGGTGCCGTTTTCGGCGAACATATTATCGGTTGACTGTATAACCTCCTTTATATCTGAAATCGATGCAGTCGTTGCATTGAGCTTGTAAAGCTGCATGTTCGAAAGTGAAGCAATAATATTTGCTACGGTTGTTTTACCGATGCCGGGAGGGCCGAAAAAAATCATATTCGGAATTCTTCCGTTTTCGGTAAGCTTTCTTATTATTCCGTTTTTTCCGACGAGATGCGACTGCCCGGCAATTTCATCAAAATTTTTGGGTCGCATTCTGTCTGCCAAGGGTTGATTTGTCATATAAACTCCAAATAGTTATGATATTGTTGACGTAATGGGGTGAATTGTTTTCAAAACCGCACGTCGAAGAGATGCGTGTTCTTTTTTTATAAGCTGAGGGTCGGATTCGGTTATAAACTTTGCAGCTGAAAAAGCCTTTTCAAAAAGCTCGTTATCATCACAAAGCTTTGCAAGCTTAAATTCAAAACCGCCGCTTTGGCGCATCGTGTCCTGTGAAATCGAAGCAAAGAAATCACCCGGACCGCGTAAAATCAGATCTTTTTCGGCAATTTCAAAACCGTCGTAGGTCGTTCTCATAATTTCCAGTCTTGCCTTTGATTTTTCCGACGGATTATCCGAAACAAGAACGCAGTATGATTTTTGTGTTCCGCGTCCGACTCTTCCTCTTAACTGATGTAATTGCGCAAGTCCGAATCTGTCGGCATCCTCTATTACCATGAGGGTCGCGTTTGGAACGTTAACGCCGACTTCGATTACCGTGGTTGACACGAGAACGTCCGTTTCTCCGCTTGAAAAAGAGTTCATAATCGCATCTTTTTCAGAAGCCTTAAGCTTTCCGTGTAAGCATTCAATTTTTAAATTCGGCAACGTCTGCCTGAGCTTATCTGTGTATTCAACGACATTTTTAAGTTTGATAGCACTGGTTGATATTAATCCGTCAGCTCTAAGTGAGCATGGCGAATAGGATGAATCTTCATCCTCTGCAGGCTCTA
>SVRU01000067.1 GCA_015064665.1 Oscillospiraceae bacterium | reverse complement strand
GGTCATTTCATGCTGACCCGAAAGGCATATCATCAGCTTTGAAAGATTGGGGTCTATATCTATAAATCGTCTAATAAGCTTTGTGTAATACGCCGAGAAGACCTCGTGCTCTCTCACCATAAGCTGCGGACACTCCTCAACGTTCCAGAATCCGCGGGTACACATTCCCCACTCGTCAACAACGACCTCGCAATCCGCAAAGCCGCAATCCTTTATGACCTCAAGATGCTTCAGATGATTATCTATGTTGTGTTCAACGTCTATTTTATTCACGCCGTCACGCAGTCTGAATGGGTCTGTTCCGTAATTATGTACCGCAATGTAGTCAAGTCTTAAATTCTTTTCCTTTACGAAATCAAGAAAACCCTTGAAAAAATCAAGATTACCAGCAAGCGCCGGACCGCCTATGTGGAGTTGCTCTTCAGCTCTGAGAACACCGCGCACAAATCCCTCGTACAACGGACAGTATGCGCTCAAACGCGCGCCTACTTCGGTTCGATCGAGATGTGAGAGGAAAAAGCCTACATGATCGGGCTCATTGAAGCAATGGAGATACCATTTTGAAACAACGTCAATACCATAACGCTCAACAATATGCTTCGTATATTGGTAGCATATCTCCTCCCACACCTTATAATCCTTTGGCGGCATAGAGTTCCAGAGCTTACCCTTATAGCGAGTTTTGTTTTTCGAAACCGACGTTTTTACGCCACCCGGCATAGCAATGCAATCAGGAATTCCTCCGTATGCGATGAGAATGTTGTAACCACGCTCAACAAGGTAGTCAAGGCGAAGGTCGCTTATTCTGAAATCGTATTTTATTTCACCCTCTTCTCCGAGATATACGATATCCTCAAGCATAGCGTATATTCTTACTGTATCTATCGACTTGTCCTCTGACATTCTGTCAAGGATTCTCTTTCCCCATGAATCCTCCACGGCATCCGTTGGATGAAAAATACAGTCATTCCAAAAATTTTTCTGTTCTCTAATTACTTGATTTTTAATTTTAATCATTTTGTCACCTCATTACAATTTTAAATCGTCGTATCTTACTATTTTATCAAATCTCTTGCGAAGAGTTCTTGCGTCAAGCCTATCGTAAATCTCGCCGCGTCTTGCGATAACGTCCTCGCACATATCCGTTCTGTAATAGGTTACGTCGAGAGTGTATGGAGCTTCGAGAGTGTAAAATCCTACGGATTTATAATTTGCGATAGCGGTTTTAACCGTGGAAGTAAGTATTTCGTCGGCATTTTCATAGTCTGTTGCCTGATTGCGTATTTTTGCATGCTTTACAGCCCCCGTAAATACGGTGGGATTATACTCCTTTGCCTGACGGCACGCCATCTCGTCGCCTATGCAAGCAATAATCGGCACCTTATGCGCCGAGCAGAAAAGAGCGTGCAGAGAATACTCACTCATCTCGATTCCGTTAACCTTAAAGGTGAAGAACGCCATTGAGGAAAGAGTGTGGTCAAGGAATCCTCCGATAGTACCGGGGCGCGCGTGCGCTCCTATCTCAATCTGGAAATCTATCTTGCCCGAAATAATAAGGTCCTGCCACTGATGTATATCGCACTTTACAGCTCTTTTGTCGATGTTCTCGGGATTGACGTTTCCGCCGCCTCCGTGGCCGTCAAGGTAATACACCTTTTCCACGCCTGCTTCAAATGCAGCGTTTGTTACGAGGTTTATGCTTTTTTCAAGGCAACGGCAGGCAATCTGATACTTTTCATTGTCTCTTTTCATAAATTCAATATCCAAAACTCCTGCGATTCCTTCAAGGTCTGTAAGAACAAATAAATTCATATCCAATCTCCTTAGTCTTAGTTTATTTAATTTTCACAGCTTCGTAAAGACCGCGCATATATCCCATTGCATAAAGTCTGCCGAGCGCGTCGTATCCCGGAAGAGTTGACACCTCTCCGGGCATCGTGGGAACGTGGTCAACGCGTATCGGCACGTCTATTCCAAGCTCAACGTAAAGCTTCATAAGACGCGCCATATCAAGCTCGCCGTTATCGTGATAGGTCTCGCGGAAATGCTCGGGCATGCCCGTTGTATTACGGAAATGAACCATAAAAATTTTGTCCTTGAAATCCTTTATGACCTCGAACACTTTCTCTCCCATTATATGATAGTTTGCCTGACACATAGTAACGCCAAGGCTCTCGCTCGGAGTGATTCCATAGACTGCCCTTTTGATGTTTTCAAGGCTTATCATAATTCGCTCAACCTCGCCAAGTCTTGCAACAGGCGGGTCGTCTGGGTGAAGGCCGAGCTTTATTTCGTATTTTTCCGCTTCGGGAACTACCGCCTTGACGAAATATTCGTAGTTTGCCCAAAGCTCGTCTGCCATGATTTTTTTATCGGTTGGCTTGAAATCCGACATTTTAAACTCGGTGACCCTTGCACCGCCGCGCTCTATGTAATCGCTTCGGGTGCGAAGCCATCCTATATGCGCCATCCAGTTGAAGCATATAGTATTGATTCCGAATTTTTTCATTATCGGGAACATCTTGATAACCTCGGCTATCGACTCGTCCCTCTTTCCGTCTCCCGCTTTTATGTGGTCGTGAAGAGAATTAGGCATCGGCTCGATAGCTACGGGAACTATTCCGTAATCGTTAAAGCGTTTAACCACCGTCTCCCAGTGCGAGTAGCTGCTATGCGAAAATTCCGCATCCTCGGGAAGTCTTATTACGCCGTGGTTTATACCCGATTGAATGGCAAAATCCCACGTGGCATCGGGGGTTGACCTGAAATAATCGGTTAAAATCATTACACGCCTCCGAGGGTTAAGAATCCTCCGTCTACGGGAACGGTAGCGCCCGTAACGAACGAGGAATCATCGGAAAGAAGGAACTTAACGCATCCGATAATGTCGCCCGCTACGCCGAATCTACCCATCGGGGTGTGCGCTATTACGCTTTCACCGCGTTTCGTCAGTCCCTCTTCAACCGTGCCAAGATAATTTTTGCTTCTCTCGTTCACCATAAATCCGGGAGCTATCGCATTTACTCTGATATTTGCGGGCGCAAAATACGCGGCAAAGGATTGCGTAAGATTAACTATTGCCGCCTTGCTCATTGCGTATGCAAAGCAACGGGTCAAGGGACAATAGCTGTTCATAGATGCAAAATTGATAACCGAGCCTCCGCCCTTTTTAACCATTTGCTTTGCAAATTCGAGAGTCGGAATTACCGTGCCCATAGTATTGATATCAAGCACGCTTTTAAACGCGTCCATATCTATATTGTAGATGCCGCGCTCCCCCTCGGGAAGCTCGTCCGAAAGCTCACGGTTGTCAAACTTGGTTATGGTAGGCATCGCCTTTTGATTGTTTCCGCCGGCTCCGTTTATAAGAAAATCGCATCCGCCCTCGGCTTCCACTGCTTTGGCAAGTGCCTCAACGCCTTTGGCGTCGGTTACGTCGCAAGGATATACGACAGGCTCTCTGCCGCCGTCTGCTTTGATTTTTTCTGCGGTTTTTTTAAGCTTATCCTCGCTCCTTCCAACGAGAAAAACCCTCGCGCCCTCTTTTGCGAGAAATATTGCAATCTCCGAGCAAAGCGTTCCGCCCGCGCCGGTCACTACGGCTGTTTTACCATTAAAAATCATTTATTTTCCCATCCTTTTCTTTGCATTGTAATAACAAATTTTTTCAATCAACTCTCCCATTTCACCCTCGGTCAATCCAAGCTGCTCTTTTCGATTTTTCTCAGAGATATAGGAGCATAGAATCCGTCTGAAATAATCGTGTCTTACGAATGACAGAATACTTCTTGAATCGGTAGTCATTCCCACGAACTGCGAAAGAACGCCAAACGCCGAGATACAGTCAAGCGCGTGCTTTATTCCAAAGGAATGGTCGCACCACCACCAAGCAGGTCCAAGCTGAACCTTTCCGCAAAAGCCGTCCTCGGAAAACGAGCCCGACATAACTGCAAACGCGGACATATCACTCATATTAAGAGGAAAAAAAACGGTGCTTGGAAGTCCGCCCGCGCTCTCCATATCCGAAAGCAAATCACACACGGCGCTCACGTCAAAGCTGTTGCCTATCGCGGCGTATCCGCCCGCCTTGCCCGCAAGGGCGGCAAGTCTGTCGCTCGTTTTCCTTTTTGCTCCGACGTGCAAAAGTAAGGTCCAGCCTCGCTTATAATATTCAACGCCAAGTTTTACGAGAATATTTCTCTTTGCTCCATCTGCGTCATCCTTGAAAAATCCGTCGTCAAGCGCGTGGTCCGCCACTCTGCAGCCAACCTCGTCAAACTTATCAAGAAGCACGGAAACCGCTTTTACGTAGGTATCCGTATCGGTTATCTTCGCTCCGCTTTTCTCTTCAATATCACCTCTAAGCTTATCCGTGGGCTCAAGCAGGCTGTCACCTCTGAGCGAGGGCGAAACTTTGCCCGAAAAGCAGGATAGCTCCTCTGTCAACTCGGCAACGGGAGATTGATACTCAATGCCAAATCGAGTGAGAATTCCGTTGTAAGAAAACTCATCCTTTGAAAGAAGCTCCTCGGTTCTTTTGTAAATAGCTTCTGCTGTTTTTGCTGACGGCAAATCCTCTATTCCGAATATCATGGAAAGCTCCATACGCGACCAATCGTAAACGGGAGTGCCTGCTAAGCTCGGAAATATCTCGCAGAATTTTTTGAATTTTTCAAAATCCGAGGCATCTCCCGTAATGAAATGCTCAGGCACACCGCATATACGCATAAGACGGTGCTTATACGGATCAGCCGTAAGCCAAAGCTCCGTAATATTGTTGAATTTTCTGTCGGCTGACATATCCCGCGCTGACAGATGGTTGTGGAAATCTATAATCGGAAGTTTTTTTGCGTAACGCTCGTAGAGTCTGCGAGCGCACCTGTCACGAAGCAGATAGCTTTTTTTCATTGTTCCCTCACACGTTTTAGTATTTTACAGGTCCAGTATATCATTTTCCCGACCGCAATTCAATGCCATATATAATCATTTTTAACACTTTTCAACAACTTTTATTGACAAAGGTGAAAAATTGTGATAGCATATCCATGAGGTGAATGATATGAAAAAGGAATATTATTTCAATAAGCCCACCTTCCACGTCAGCGATATAAATATTCAACAGGTCAGACGTAACAGAGGCTATAAATACTCATTTCCTAATGGGCGCGCGTCATATGCGTTCATTTATTTGTCGCACGGAAGCATGCTTTACAGCTTTACAGGAAGCGGAGATGACAGCATCACCGTGAATGCATCGGAGCTTTTGTTTGTACCCAAAGGAATAAGATATACTGCCACTTATCTTGAGGACGGAACAGAGATAAAAATTATACAATTCGATATTTCATTCGGTGATTTTTCCGAATTCCTTTCATCACACGAAAAAATCAAGCTTCCAAATGCAAAAAATATAATAGAACGCTTTTTCGAATCCGAGCGCAACGTATTTTCAAGCCGTATATTTCACTACGTATCGCTGCTCTACGATCTGTTTTGGCAAATAGAGCTCGTGCACTCGGCAATTCCGAAAAAATATTCGAAGCTTCAGCCCGCCCTAGATAGTATACAGCTCTATCCCGAGGAAAACAAAAAAATTTCTTATTATTCGGAAATCTGCTATATGAGCGAAACGAATTTCAGAAAGCTTTTCAGCGAATACACCGGAAAGTCACCTATAGAATATCGGAACGGTATTCGGCTTGAAAGGGCGCGCGCAAAGCTTCAAAGCGGAGAATACAACGTTTCCGAGGTTGCCGAGGCTTGCGGTTTTACAAACCTTTCATTCTTCATACGGCTCTACAAAGAAAAATACGGCTATACACCGAAAAAAGAGTATTAAAAAGCCTTTTCACTTAAAATCTTAAAAATTTCTTGTAAAACTAAAAACCGGACCGAGCAATTATGCCGATCCGGTTTTTTCTGCAAGGTAGGCGAGCGCGCCTTGCCACTGCTTATTCGAATGAAAACGTAGCGGTTTTATTCTGCTTAGGGTGATCCGTGCCTAAGAAGTATTCCCCCTCGCCTTCGCCGTATATAAATTTGGTGTCGCCGTAGAAGCCTCCGTAGTTTTCGTCGTTATCGTAATATCCGCCGTCGCTGATGCCGTATCCCGAGGTATCCTTGATAACGTAGGTATATCCGCCCGTGCCGTTCACTCCGTCATTGTTAATTATCTTTATATGCCTTGGCGGTTTCGTTATATTAAGCGTAACGTTTGAATCAGGGTGCGTCACACCGTATTTTGCCGCCTTCACGTCATTTATGTAGGCTGCGTAAGCAAGCGACGTTTTTCCGACAACGCCGTCGCCGTCAAGATCACACGGCGGATCTATAAATCCGTCGCGGTTGCGGTCCATCGTAGGCTCGTCTATCAGTCCGTCTCCGTCAGCGTCTATCAGCGCAAACACGGGCGCCGTGTGGCATTCAAGAAGATGCTGTTTTGAATTGCTTGATATACTGCTTCCGGTCAGATTTATTTTAAAGCCTGCGGGAAGAGGCTTCCCTGTTTCTATATCGTAGAAATCAACGTTGTCCAGCGTAAGTGTCGGGAATGCCGATGTATATCCGAAATACCAGTTGACGTAGTTATAGTAAACCATATATACGCCGCTGTAATTTTTACCCTCCGTGAACATATAGGCGTTAAGATTCTTTACCGATATCTCCCCGTCCCATGTGCAACCGTAATCGTTGCGGAGAGCTATGAACGCATTTGCGCCGTAGCCTGGCTTTGAAGCGAAGAAAGTGACGTTTTCAATAATTAAATTTCCTCCGCCTATAAGCTCCATATAATTGATAGTTGAATCAATTATCTTTCCGCCGTACAGACCCGAGTGCGCGTCGAAGCGAGAAAGAGTTGAGCCGATATACTCCATATTTTTGCAGTAATTCGTGCCGCCTATGCCCCAGTGTATCTGCACGGAGGTTCCGTTAAGATCGGTGCTTGACATACTGGTTATCGCACCGGGCGTATCCTTGGTTGCCGCGGTTACGTTATTATATTCGTCAAGAGTTACCCAGAAATTAGACTGAGTGCAGTTTTTAAGAACTATCTTGTTTATATTGTTGCCGTAGAAATCGTACGTACCGTCGTGGCCGCTGCCGCTGCCCTTTATATAGCATCTTCTGCCGGTAAGAACACAGTCTTCAAGCGTTATATGATTGGTGTTCTTCGGAAAGAGGAAGCCATAATAGGATACGCCGACCTTTACAACCTTTCCGTCATCATCCACTTGGTCGTTAAGGGGAATCTCATCGGTTACGTAGTGTTTTACGTTTTTGACGGTGGTAAACGCTCTTTGAATACCTATGCCCCTGTAAACGAAGGCGGTGTAGGACGCAGGATTTCCGTTTGCGTCATTATAAAAGAGATTTGCCTGACTCGCTCTCGTCGTAAATTCACCGCCCGAAACGGTTATAGCAGACGACTCGTCAAGCTTATACACCTCAATATAATCAAGGCTTTCGTAATTAAATACGATGGGCGTTTCTTCGCTGACATTTCCGTCTTTATCAAGAACTATGACTTCGTGCATATTGCCGC
The DNA here is from genome assembly GCA_015064665.1 of Oscillospiraceae bacterium. Next base: position 7,842 of record SVRU01000067.1, on the reverse strand, counting down.
CCGTAAAGCCTGCGAAGCCGCGGCGTCTGTATATTTTATGTGACGAATTATTCGGAATTATCATGACGGGACCGTCCCACCCCTCAAGCTTAAGGTCGATTTTAGTCGTCTGCGGATTCAAGCCCGCCGCGACTATCGCATCAAGAACGGCTCTGTCGGTAATCTTCACCATTTCATGCTCGTCATCGGGGAGAACGTTAAATATATTCGCGCTCGCCTCGGCGCGAGTAGGAGAATCCGACAGAGGCGAGATATTGCGGTCGTCGATTATAAATTTTGCAGTTCCCCATTCAACGTTCGTTTTTATCGTTGCGATATACACCTGCGTCTTTCCGTTGACGGAAAAGCGGCTGTTCGAAATATAATAAGTCGCGCCGTCCCTTGCTCTGACCGTTTGTCCGGACTCGTTCGCTGCCTCGTGCGTAAGATATATCGCCTTATAATCATCGGTGACTCCGTCGCCCACTGCACCGAAATCCTCATAGTAAAGAACGCTTATATCCTTATTGAATACCTTTCCCATAAAGTTCACCTCGTTTTTACCAAGTGTTATAAACCTTGCAACAAACTCCGAAACCGCAGACTCAAGCATACTGTCGTATCCGCAGCTTATAATGAGCCTTTTGCCTTCGGCAGATACCTTGAAGCTATCCTCTCCCGGTTGCGCATCGGCAGAGAGGAGAACTACCGACCTTTCGCACGCCTCGTCCTCTCCGACTATCTCAAACCAATAACCCGCCTTTTCATACACCGTATCACGTATGCTTTCTGCAACTCTCAAATATCTTTCGTCAAGTATATCGGCAGCTATCGTATAGCCCGTCATTTCCTCGCCATTTACTTTGAGAGAGGTTATTTTGTAATCGTCTTGAATCACTTCTGCCGTTTTTGACGCCGTCATAATTACGGTATCTATCTCATCTTCTCCGACACCGAGTACGTTATCTGCAAAAATTTCAATTGCCTCAATAAGCTTTTCATCAGAGCCCGCGTTTATAATAATCTTTGAGCCGACCGTTTTTATCACGTATCCTTTTTTCCCGAGCGTGTGTCCGTCGTACTCGTATTTTTCACCTCGTTTTTTGACTCTGCCTACAAGCAACTCCGTTTCCTGCTCTATATCAGCGTCCGAGCCCTCGACCGACAGTGCAACGTCAATACCGTGTTTATTACGAAGATACGCCCTTATTTCGGAGTTTATTGCTTTTTTCACGTCGGAAGAAGCCTCGCTTGAAAGCACTACGTTAAATTTTGCTTCTCCGTTTTCTATAAGCGTAATATCGGAGTCTGCCGCGTCGGAGATTTCCTTTCCGCACGTATCGCAAATGCCGTCCTCATTTCCGTCCGAGCAGGACTCGCAATCGGCGTTCTTGCTGCAGGCAAACAGTGAAAAAACAAGTAATGCGGCAATTATTAAAAGAATCGGTTTTCTCATTATTTTTCTCCTGCTTGTTTCAAATACTTTGCAAAAAATCTTGGCAAACGCATCGGATTTTGCCAAGATTTTAATTTTTGTTATCACACTCATCGGGAAAGCTGTGCGACATTGAAGCGTTGGAATAGGACTTATTTCCCGTAACCTCTTTTATAACCTCGATATACGGCGGAAGCTTTATCCTCTCATCCTTTGAATTGAGCTCAATTTCCATAATGCAGGTTTTTCGCCACTTCGGGTATTCGTCGATTTCAAAGATTTTTCCAAAGTATCCGAAGGTATAACGGATCTTGTTCACCGCGCGTGTGCCCTGCTTCTGAAGCTTCTTCAGCTCGTGAAATTCCTCCTCGGTTATCTCGCGCTCGTCCTCATATGCAGAAATTCTGTCTATCCTCTTTTTTACGGTTTCGGTATAGGTCACGCGGTCAGCGCATTTTCTCATCCTTATTCTGTGAGTTACACCGATATCGGAGGAAAGATATATCTGAAGAATTTCTGATTTTGAGTATCCGTCAAGGGTAGAAAGTCTGTTTATGCTGGGTTTTTTAATTATATATTTTCGTTCTATTTCAATCGGAATAGCAGACATATTTACACCTCCCTCGGCCGCAAGAAAATCAAACTCATAAGGCTTTTAAAGATAGATTTTCCCATATACATCACCGAATTTTTCTTAAACGTCTTAATTATATGTTATCACTACTTTCCGAATTTTGCAAGATTATTTTTACATTTTGACACTTTTTTTGATATTTTGATAAAACAAGCGTAAAACTCTTGACTTGTGGATTTTTTTATGTTAAAATATATCAAAAGTATTTCACTCAATGTCTGAAAGGATGATACGATAATGGCAGAAGATACCTTACTCACCGATGAACAAATTGAGAAAAAAAGAAAATGGAACGCCATCTGGGATAAAATAACGACCGGTATACTTATTTTTCTTATGACCTCTCCGGTACTCATTCTTGCATATATTTTCTTGTGGTTTATATTCAGATAATTCATATCACACAAAAGGGACTGTTTCAAACACAAAATTTGAGACAGTCCCTTAAAATTTATTAAAGCAAAGCATTGAAAATTATTTATTTATATGATAGAATTAAACTGAAAAATTTTAGACGCTAGGAGTGGCTTTATGCTTAATCTTGAAAAAGCAATTATACCTAAACCTAAAAAAATCGAAGCAAAAGGAAAAACCGTCAAACTGACAAGCTTCAACCGTCCTCTTTTCGAAATCGAAGAGAAATTCGACGACGTAAGAATCGCTGAGGGCGCGAAAATCATTCTAAAAAAGATATCAAGCCTAACACCGCTCTCGAAGGGGACCGACGGATATAAAATAAAAATCTCGGTTGACCCTGAAAACGAATACTTTCGGGATATCGAGAGCGAGGAAGCGTATTTTATAGACGTAAGCTGTGAGCGCGCCGTCCTTTTCGGCAAGGGCGCGGCAGGCGCTTTCTATGCCGCCGTAACCTTTTCACAAATGCTCTTTCTTGCGGGAGATGACGTTGCCGTTGAGCAGTCCTTTATTCTCGATTGGCCCGACTTTATGCGCCGCGGTCATTTCATAGAATCAAGATACGGTACGGAATTTCTCACAACGCAGGATTGGTACGACTTCATCGACTATATGGCTTTGATGAAGATAAACAACATAACCGTGGGTGTTTACGGCTGTTGGGGTATTCAGTACGACTCAAGGAGAATGGAATATCTCTATATTCCGATAAAGGATCACCCCGAGATTGTAACACCGAAAAACATCAAATATTATTCGGTGAAAAACAAGAAATGGGTTCACGAGGATAATATTATTCCCTATATGTACGAGCACGACTCGCTCGGAGATATAATCAGATACGCAAAAAAGAAGAATATTCTCATAAAACCCCTCGTCAACAGTCTCGGACACAACTCTCTGTTTCCGAGAATGCTGCCTGAAATTTCCGCGAAAGCGGTCGACGGCACGGCTAAGGGCTGGGGATTTTGCACGAATAACGAAAAAACCTATGAATTTCTTTTCGGGCTTTACGACTACATAATCGACACGCATCTTTTACCCAATGATACCTACGACATTCATATAGGTCTTGACGAGGTCGGAGAAGCCGCAAGATGCAATTGCGAGAAGTGCAACGGCAAGGAGCATTCCGAGCTTATGATAGCTCATATTCTAAAAATATGCAAGCACCTTAAGAAAAAAGGAATGAAGCATATTTACATTTATCACGATATGCTCTATCATCATTTCAACATCGTGAACGAGGAGCTTCGCGACCTGTTTAAAAAAGAGGGCATCTACGATGAGGTCGTGCTCGACTGGTGGACCTACGAGGACCCCGCGCATCTCTTTTGGGACAAGGCCGAGGGAGTCAACAACCTCTTTCACAGCGTTATAAAGCCCGATACGGGTTATTATAACTGGACTCTTCCCACCGAAAACAACGAAAATATCCGCGCCTGCGCAAAAATGGCAAAGGACCTCTCGTTTGAGGGAATGGAAACCTACAGCTCCTTTGAATATTGCTACGACAAAAACTATCTCACACTTGCCGACGTCGCTTGGAACAATGACGGTATAGACGATATGGCGGAATTCAACGAAAGATACGCATATCGCAACTATCCCAAAAACACCGCCAAGGCAATAAACGTATTTAACGGCTTGTTTGACGCGATGAGAGATGAAACCGGCGTAATGTATATGAACAGAGCCTGCTACAAGTTCGATTATTACTTCTATTGCTACAGAAAACCCGACAAATCGCTCAAGGAATTTCCGAGCGGAGCATATAAGCTGATCAAAGAGGACGAAAAAACCTTCGTTTCCTACCTTGAATACCTGAAGCAAAAGGCAGCTCCCGCAGTTGAATTTTTTGAAAACAGCACAAGTTCATCATGGATTAACCAGAACTGGCTTCTCACCTCGAAGCAGTATTACGTGCTCTCCGACGAATATCTCACAATTTACGGACTTTATAAATCCTATAACGCCGGACTCACCGATGCACACGAGGTAATCCGCGAGCTTGAAAGGCTTATAAGAGAACGTGAAGCTCTTATGCTTCTTGCAGAAAACGTGAGAATTCCGGCAACCTCATATCCTTATCTTCGCAATATGTCGGTGTTCCGTCAGTTTATGCTTGACCTTCTCGGCTATTTCAAGCGCGAGATTGCCGAAGGAAGAAAGCCAATTTTCGATGTTACGGACCTTAGCTACGTAACGGGTGAGGCTTTTGACTTTTTGAGATAATCCGAGAATAGCTTTATTTTATAATCTTTGGAGTCAAAATGAAAAACATACAGGATTACAGAAAAATATACGTATCTATCCTAGATATGCTCGAAAAATCTCCCGCTGACCGTCAAACCCTTATAAAAGGTGCAATTGACACCTTTGAACTTTCCAAAAAAGAGCTTTCCGATAACAGAACAAACGGCAGACTTAACGTTTTGAGAAGCATGTGCGGCACGGTTATTAACGAGATGCACAACCGCGCTATTATATCGCGCGATGCAAATTTCCTCTATCACAAAAAGACCGAAAAGCCGATTGCAATCCGCATGGAGAGATGCGAGGAAGAGATTTTGCGTATGCTCCGAGAATCTCCTAAGACACGTGCAGAAATAAAGGATTCACTAGTTCAGTTTTTCGGCACGGACAGCACTCCCACCCCGAGCGACGACAATAAGCTTTTCACTTTTATGGGGCAGATTCTCAAGGCTCTTGTCAACGAGGGACTGATTGAATTTGACGGCTCGATATATCGAATTCTCCCCGCAAAGGCTGCCAAGGTTAAAAGCCGAGAGGAAATTTTAACGCTTAAAGCAGATTTTCTCAGTCTGATTCACTCCAAGGGAGGCGAGTTTTTTGAACATTACTTTATGAATCTGTTGTCAAAATATCTGATTCGCTCGGGTAAAACTGTCATCGAAAGCTACGTTACGGGCGGCTCTGCCGATGGCGGAATAGACGGAATTGCCAAAACCGTTGACTCTCTCGGCTTCAAGGAAACGATTATGGTTCAGACGAAAAACCGCATCGAAGTAACAGTCGAAACCGATATACGCGCTTTTTACGGAGCTGTTTGCGCGGCACAGGGCTCGCGCGGTATATTTGCCACAACGTCGGATTTTCACCCTATGGCAAAAAAGCTGCTTGAGTCAATAGACAACTGCGTCGGAATAAACGGTGACAAAATATTTACAATGGCAGCAGACTCTGCTTACGGACTAAAGCGCGTGGGCAAACGGCTGATTATAGATGCTGAGGTGTTTGAATAATATGGATTTTTCTAAATACGGCATCAAAAGAAAAGCAAGCTGTGAAAGTTGTGAATTTTATCAGTACGACGATTATACCGATTCATATTCCTGCACTTTAAATCTTGATGAGGACGAAATGGCGGAATTCGTCGCGGGTCTTACCAGAGAATGTAAGTACTACCGTTTTTATGACGAATACAAAAGCGTTCAAAAGCAAATCTAACTCTTCCCATCGTTTTTGTTTATTACAAACATACAATTCCCCTTTTGTTTGTTGATTTTGACATCAAAGGGGAATCTTTTTTAAAAAACTGTTTTTTGACAAGTGAGAAAACGAGAGAAAACGAGAGAAAATGAGAGAAAACAAGAGCTTTGGAATTCTAAATTGATTTTTTGAAAAAAGTTTTTAAAAAGTGTTGACAAGTTGCACTTTGTATGCTATAATATGTAAGCTTGAAAAAATGCGTATAACGCTAACAAAAATTCGGAGGAATAAAAATGTCCACATTCATGGCTAACAAAGAAACCATCGAACGCAGATGGTTCGTTATTGATGCAGCCGGTCAGCCTCTCGGCAAGACTGCTGTTAAAGCCGCTACCATTCTTCGCGGCAAGCACAGACCCGAATTTACTCCCCACGCTGACTGCGGTGAGTTCGTTATCATCGTAAACGCAGCTAAGGCAGTACTTACAGGTAAGAAGCTTGAGCAGAAGTTCTACCGTCATCATTCCGGTTACATCGGCGGCCTTAAGGAAGTAAACTACAAGACTCTTATGAACACTCGCCCCGAGCTTGCTATGGAGCTTGCTGTTAAGGGTATGCTTCCCCACAATTCCCTTGGTGACAAGGCTTTCACCCGCCTTCACGTTTATGCAGGCGAAAATCACGAGCAGGCTGCACAGAAGCCTATCGCACTTGACTAATAGGGAGGTATAGAGAATATGTATACAAGCGCAAAGCCTTATTTCTACGGCACTGGTAGAAGAAAGAAGTCCGTTGCAAGAGTTCGCCTTTACCCCGGTTCAGGCGTTGTTACCATCAACGGAAGAGATATTGATGATTACTTTGGTCTTGAAACCCTCAAGCTCATCGTTAACCAGCCCTTCGGCGTTACCGAGACTGTCGGCAAGTTTGATATCGTTGCTAACGTAAACGGCGGCGGTTTCTCCGGCCAGGCAGGTGCTATCCGTCACGGTGTTGCACGTGCTCTCGTTCTTGCTGACGAAACCTACAAGCCCCTTCTCAAGAAGGCAGGCCTTCTCACTCGTGATCCTCGTATGAAGGAAAGAAAGAAGTACGGTCTCAAGGCTGCACGTCGTGCACCTCAGTTCTCGAAGAGATAATTATTTTCTCAAAATACCCCCGAAAACACTGGGTTTTCGGGGGTTCTTTCTATCTGTTTGCCACAAATTTGCCACAAATCGAATTTATTTTATGGAAAGAAGGGCTGATGATACCGTTTTAGCCATTCTGACCTTGACCTCTGCGTACATATGGGCGTACACTCTTGATGTAATATCCGAGCTTGCATGACCGAGGTGAGCAGAGATATTTTCAATATCCTCACCCGCATATAGAAGCAGTGCTGCATTGGTATGGCGTAAGCCGTGTATGGTCAATTTATGGTTGAGATTTAAATCCTCTTTGTGTCGGTCTATGTATCTGCGAAATTGTGTATTCAGTAAGCTACGGTCGTACCAATGTCCGGTACAGCTTGTGAATACCAATTCGGGGTGTTGCCAAGCATCACCTACAATAGCCTTCTGCTTGTCTTGTTCCTCCTTATGCTTTAGCAGTAATTCAACTGCATTATCATCAATCGAAATCGTGCGTGTACTGCGAGGTGTTTTCGGTGATGTCAAAAACCAAATGTTATTGGCGTAGGAAAGCGTCTTGTCAATAAAGATCGTCTTACGCTCAAAGTCGATAGAATCCCAACGTAAACCAAGGCATTCGCCCGATCTCATACCCGTAAACATCAGCAACTTTACAATGGTGTTGAACGGGGAATATTCTTCAAGCATCTGCATCAATTTTTGTGCCTGTTGTAAATCGAGTACATTCTCAATCTCTCCGAACTCTTGCTCTGTGATCTCTTTCCATACCGCTCCACCGCAAGGGTTGGATG
>SVRU01000066.1 GCA_015064665.1 Oscillospiraceae bacterium | reverse complement strand
ATTCGCTAAAATATAATTCTGACCGTGTTTTTCATATTTTTGCATTGATTTACTTGAATTCTTAATGAGACAGCCCCTCGTTTTTATTTAGTTATGCCCAAATAACGCTAATATTCACTTGCAAATGTTTTTCGCTTTACACTTTTATAATGCCGAGTCCCTCGCATACAGAGAACGCAAGAATGGCAACGATGCAAACGGGCGCGACGTACTTTATTACAACCTCGAAAAGCTTCTTCGCGCGGAATTTTCCGTTAAGCTCAACCTCTTCAATAACAGTTTTCGGCTTAACAACGTAGCCTACTATAATACAGGTTATAAATGCAACTACGGGCATTATCACGTTATTGGTAATAAAATCAAAGAACGTGAGGAAGTCCATACCTATAATCTTGATCCAGCTCCAAACTCCGTTGCCGAGAGAAGACGGAATAGCGATTAATAGGCTTATACCAAGTACAATAAGACACGCTAACTTTCTGCTAATCTTAAGCTTGTCCATAAAGATAGATACAACCGTTTCCATGATGGAAATTGATGACGTCAGCGCAGCGAAAAGCACTAACAAAAAGAACAATGCTCCCACCACGTTGCCTAAAGGCATGCTTTCAAATACCTTTGGAAGCATCACGAACATAAGTCCGGGACCTTTTGTAAGATTTTCTTCAAGCAATTCCTCGTTTCCGCCATAAAACGAGAATATCGCAGGAATTATCATAAGCCCCCCAAAGAATGCAATTCCGCTGTCAAAAAGCTCTATATTGCGTGTAGAGTTTTCGATATTAACATCCTTTTTCATATACGAACCGTACGTTATCATTATTCCCATCGCAAGGGACATCGAATAAAAAAGCTGTCCCATCGCCGCAAGGACTGTTGTGCCCGAGAATTTGGAAAAATCAGGCTTTACGTAATAAATCAAGCCGTCTATCGCGTTAGGTAAAGTAAGCGAATAAATGGCAATACCTACGGTAAGAATCACAAGAATAGGCATCATTATCTTGCTTACGCTCTCTATTCCCTTCTCTACGCCGAACAAAACGACGAGCGCGGTGATACCGATAAATACGGAAAGCCAAACAAGCGGCTCTCCGACAGAACCTATAAAGCTTCCGAAAAAGTCAGCTCCCGCCGCATCATCTCCTCTGCTGCTCACGAAAGTAACAAAGTATTTTGTTACCCAACCGCCGATGACTGAGTAATACGGCAGTATTATAATCGGAACGACAGCGCAAAGATAACCGAGAAACGAAAATCTCTTATCCAACGCTTTAAAGGCACCGATTGCACTGAGCCCCGTCTTTCTGCCAATGGCGATCTCCGCAATCATAAGTGCAAAACCAAACGTAACGGCTAAAATTATATAGACGAGCAAGAAAATGCCGCCGCCATACTCCGCGGCAAGATACGGGAATCTCCAAAGGTTTCCAAGACCTACCGCGGAACCCGCCGCCGCAAGTATAAAACCTATTTTGCCCGTAAAAGAGCTTCTTTTATTTTCCAATTAATATTCTCCTTTACTTTCTTCTTTATGCTTTCAAGCACCAAGCAGCTTATGTGTAAGCTTGAAAAGTGTAACAGTAAACCCGTGTATTATATCACATTTTAACCCATTTGTCAATTAATACTCGGAAAATGGGGGGTAATTTTGAAGTTTATAATGTTATTTGCAAGGTAGTGATACCTCTGCGAATAGCATTTTTCTTTTTTTCTCGGCTCTCGCGAGAGTCGAGAAAAAGAAAAATGTCGCTCGTGCCCCTGTTTTTTCATTTTTGGGCTCTCCTCGAGCGTTTTGCCCTCGCAGACGGCTAATAGTCTGCTCCCCGGTATGTAATGGCGTTAAGCCTTGCAAATATATTTTTTATGGCGTATAGCCGGAAAGGATTTTTTATCATGCCAATGGAAATCAAACTTTACAAAAAGGAAGGTACTTATTTTAGCGAAAAGGATAAAAAGGACAAGCCTTACACTAATTTTTATATTGAGTGCAACGGTGAGCTTATTCCTATCGAGGTAAAGTATTTCCCGAATCCTAAATTTGAAAACCGCGACCTTGGTTATCAGAAGCGTTTTGGCGCTCTTTCAATTCTCGCAGAGCCGCTTCCTGATGAAGCTGCTAAAAAGGAAGATTAAATCTTCTGTATCTTATTTTCCACCTTTTAACTCGTATGTTTAATATTCGGGCAAAAGGTGGAAAAGGTGGAAAATAAGAGGTCTTTTTCAGTTCCTCCGAAAAACCTCTTGCTATACTTTTAAATCTTTTACTAACACTTACGGCGCTGAGGGCTTGTCCAGCGCCGTAGGCAAAAGGTGGAAAAACGAGGGTGCAAGGTGGAAAAATTCCACCTACCCGAAGTTTTTTACTCATTTTGACAAGCGATTATATTATCTTACGCTTGTACTTATCTTAATTTCACGGGGTAAAATATGAAGTTAAAACAGTACGAAGTCGTTTCACGAGTCGAATTTTTTACTGAACCGATAGGAGATATTTTAAGACGTTATAGAACTATAAAAAAATATGCGTACATATTGCACGATAAAGATCGTGATACTGCACCTCATTATCATATCTATCTTAATTTTGGAAAGTCTGGGGTAGATAGTAAAATTGTAGCTCAGTGGTTTGGACTTCAGGAATCACAAATAAATAGGATTCAAGGCCGTGCGACAGATATGCTTCAATATCTCACACATAGTCAAGAATCTCAAAAAAATAAATATCAGTATTCACCGTCTGAAGTTATAGCGAATTTTGACTTTGAAGAGGAAATCAAAAAGTCAAAAATTCTCGGAAACTTCAAAGAATACTCGTATGCTCAACAGCTTGAATACGTTGATTCTCTTCCGGTGGTAGATAAAACAACCGCATTTAATAAGCTTAAAAAATTATGGGAGCTTCGGTGCGAAGTGCTCATGCTTAATCCAGAACGTGATATAGAAGTTATGTTCATATATGGAAAAAGCGGTACCGGAAAAACAACGAATGCTAAGGAATTTGCTAAAAGCAGAGGTTACGATTTTTATGTTTCCTCTTCTTCTAATGATCCTCTCCAGGATTACAGAGGTCAAAAATGTATAATTCTTGATGACGTTCGTGATACAACTTTTGAATTCGAGGATTATCTGAAACTCACAGATAATAATACTGCTTCGAGTGTTAAATCTAAGTATTATAATAAAGTTTTGATGTGTAATTTGATTATTATTACATCTTCAATTCCGTTGTCCTTTTGGTTTCGTAATATTATGTACGGACGCAAAGAGGATTTAATGCAATTCTATCGAAGAATAAACGCTTACGTTGAAATCACAAATGATGAAATAAGCGTTTTCGACAAAATAGACGATAAAGGAAGACCGGCAGGTTTTCCGGTGTATTATCAAAATCCGGTCGCAACTTTAAAAGTTCGGCCTAAAAATACTAAGACGGATTTTAAAAAAGCTTTTGGAGAATTTTGCGAGGTGATACCCATCGAGCAAAATATCGATTTTTTTAACGCGCGGGCGGATAGATACGCGAAATATCGTTAATCAAATAGGAGTCAATATGAATAACAAAAACGAAGAAGCAAGAGCTTCGGAGTCAAGCGCCATGGCTAAGAAAAGATCAATAGGCTTATTGATACTTTTGCCTGTGCTTGCGCTGTCGCTTGTTGCTGCTGTATTAATAAGGCATTCTTCACAAGAAGAAAAGCCTGAGTTAAACAATAATTCTGCAACCGCAGAACTTGTTGTTGAAAAAGTCAACGCTTCGGGAGAATCGGATTCATCCGAAGACGAGTCGGAGACTCGCGGATTATCTTACGATATACCTGACGGAACGGATACCCCGTTAATCAGCGTAGAAATCGATAAAGATAATGTAGATTGAGTAGTTTATTCCGGGCGCGGTTAAACGTGAAAAAAATATGAAAGGATGTATCGAACATGAATGCAAGAACGAAGAGGATAATTATCTTTGCTCTTATCGGTGCGTTGCTCATCGGAGCGATTGCCGGAATCGTTGCTCTTACCGGGCGTGAAAAGGCTGACAAAGGTTTTAACCTTGTCGAAGTAGACTTTGAGCGTGGCGGGCTGACGTCAGAAGGTATTTATACCGATACTAAGGCATCTATCTACACTAAGAATGCGTTCGAGTGTGGCGAGGGCATCAGAATCAAGCTTGAATTTGATTCTGACGTAAAGTATCAGGCATACTTCTATGACGATAACGATGATTTCGTTGAGGCAAGTGGAGAGTTTACCAAGACGGAAACTATCACAGCTCCCGAGGGTGCAACGTACGTGCGTCTTCTTGTAACTCCCATCTATGATGCGGACGTACCAGAAGACGACCAGAAGGTTGGTATCTTCGAGGTAAGCAAGTATGCGAAGCAGCTTACCGTAATGGTTAAGCCTGCCGAAGAGACCGAAACCGAGACAGAAGCAGACGCTTAATATAAAACGAGCGCATAAAAAGAGGCTCGCCTTTGCGGGCGGGCCTCTTTTAAAACGTCTATATTAAGAACAGATTCTTTTAAGAATTGAGGAAGTGATAGATATTTCTAAAGACAAATATTTACGTAAGAACGAATTTAGATATAATACAAATCCAGAGGTTAAAAACCCTCGCGGTGAAGGTCATATCGGATATGTTACGGTTAGGCATAAAAAACATTCTAAAATCAATATCGTTACGCATGCACAAAATTTTTATGGAGAATCTACATATCCTTTGAAGAAAAATCCTAACGTTTCGAAGCCTTCTAACCGTATTTCTCGCGTAAGCGTTCCTGTGTGGGAGAAAAACTCTTATCTCAAAGATAAGCCGCAGGGAGATTGGAAAATGAGTAAAGAGGATAGAAAAACTATACGAAAAATTAATAAGAAATACGCAAATAAAGACAAAAAATAAAAAAAGAATCCAAGCAATTTTGGAGTCGCCTCCGAATTTCCGTTATTTTCTAACGGCCTCCGCTTGAATTCTGTAATCTTATTATAGCACAACAAAAATAAAAAAGTCAATAGGAGGCTTAAAAATGTCAAGAAAAATGCGTTATGACGCACGTGAAGAAGACAGCTCTTATCACAAAGGATTTTTAGATGGTATGAAATCCTCTTTTGAAGAGCGAGAGCTTGATGCATATTATGCAGGAGTTGGTTATGGCAAGAAGCTTGCTGGAGAAAAGCATCTTGGCTTTAACAGTGACGAGGAGCGCCAGCAGTTTGAAGCAGGAATACGAAATAAGGGTAAGCATTTCAGAGCTTACCGAGCGGAGCCGCCTACGTTCTGGGAACGTCTTTTCGGTGGTAAATCCGTTAAACAAGAGAATGCTGTCGGTGAATATAGGAACAAGAGAAGCGAAAATACACGCAAATGTGTTTCTCACAGAAGAAAAAAAGTTGAGCGTAGAGCTCGACGTAAAAAGAGGTGATACATATTCAATGAATAAAAAATATAAAAATGGATTGCATCCACGTAGACCAGGAACAGGTAATTTCCCTTTTTACAAAAAGCCGTATGATATTGCATACGCTAAGCCTGGATATAGTATTAGAGGAAGTAAGAAAGAGCCTCGCAAATTCGTTAAAAAAAAGTATGATGTAGATTCACATTTACCTTTTTAACGCAAAAAAATGTTTATTATAGGATGATATATTATGGATTATCAAAAAAATATTAATTATCAAAAAGGCAGACGTTGGGGATTAGCAATATTTAATTCCAACTTAAAAATTTTCGGCAAGCGCGGCATTGAGAAGTCTGATGCAGCGCATACTACTTGCCGAAAATACGCAAATGACATGAAAATCACTAAAACTAAGTCCGGCAGATATCTCGATTATAAAACGAGAATGGCTTATAGAGGTGTAGCCGATGGTCTTTTGCAAGGTTATAACATTTTAACAAAGTAGGTAAAAAAAGTGAGCCACTTATGGCTCACTCTAAGATTTATCAAATTTGCGGCAATTACAAGCTTCGTTGGTGCTATACCACGAACCGCAGTATTTGCATAATGCGATTTGATCATCGCGAAACATAGCAGCGTGTACTCGGCAGAGCTTGTCTTGACGAGGATTATCGCGGTATTCTTCGGTTTTTTCTCCGCAAATGGGACATTTATCGTTATTGAAATTTTCTTTTGTTTTTTTGTCCTTTGGAATGGGGGTCATAATTGTTTTAATCGCGAAAATAATTAGAGCAATTATTGCTATTGTAAATATCACTGTTATTATCGTTTCTAGTCTTATTAAATTATTATTTTCGATAAGGTCAGATGGAGGTGTTAATCCGCCAGCCATGTCCATAATATTTCCCTCCTTTGAGTATGTTCTAATGAATATATTATAAAGGATAAAATAAAAAAAGTCAACAGGAGGTGTTGAAAATTATTAAGAAAAGAATTATAACACTTGCGCTATGCTTTGCGTTGGTGTTTTTAATAGGCGGTGAGCTTGTTTTCAACGCCTTTACTGTTAAAGCAAGCGCTGAAACAGTAACTTCATACGATAATACTAGGATAGAGGATGATATCGCGCATCTTGACTTCACGCATTACGTTCAAAACTCTAACGGTAAGTGTGAGGTTATTTACTTTACGGAATATTGCTATTCAACGAATAGCGACGTTTCACCGAAATACGGTCTGTACGTATACATATACAATCCGACAGAACGAGCGATAGACGAGAATGCCGGAATGAATAAGGTCGAGATGGCTGTAGAATATAACGAAAACGGTGAAGCTGTCGGGTACGATAAAATAAGTCTTGAATTTTTGGATAAAACGGAAAATAACCGTTTTTATAAGTTCAAGCTTTCCGAGAGTCAACGTCTTCTGAGCATAGCTTATAGATATGCTTCGGACCATGACGGTGTCCGCAAATACGAACTTATTAAAACGGAGATAAAACACGGAAGTGTTATAACCTCAAATGGACCTTCAAAGGTCTACGAGTTCAGCGGATACGGAGCGTATTGCGATAAAGATAGAACTCCTATCAGTACGTTGACTTGTAAAGATTACGGAGCAAGGTCTATATATCTTTCGTTAGATCATACAAATTACAGATTTGAAGACAAAGGCGATAATTTGAAGGATGAATTAAATTCTGTGTATTTTTCCGTTTCGGACAGTTATATACAAGAGTTTGGCAACCTTGAAAAAATCAATGCCGAATGGTATGAATACAAGACGAAATACATGTTTGTAACGTCGGATGACGGAGCATATAAAGGACTTTGGGATATGCGAAACATTCGCGTTAACGAGTTTTCGAAAATGATAGATGATTCCGGCAACGTGCTCTCTGATGAATTAACGCGCTGGCGCGTTTATTGGGAAGGCATGACAGGTGTTCCCGGAGACGCTGACGGCGTTTATCAATTTTATAAGACGTATTGCGGTAAGAGTAATAATGCCGATATCGATAACGATAGACTTATTGATGGCGGCATATTAAATCCCGATGATCAATCAAATTTGTACGGCTTTGCTGATGGTTGGGAGTGTATTAACTATCTTAACTGGCTATTCCACGTAGAAGACGTTACCGGGAAAGATCGGTATAGAGTTCCCGGGGAAGACGTAAAAAAGTACATGGAAGAATATACAAAGGATTTTCCAAACGATACCCGTATTCTCGGTAAATATGCGAGCTCTCTTTTTGAAGCTTCCATAGACGAGAACCGAAAACGCTTTCTTTACGATGAGAATGCTTCTTGCGGTTACGTAAATATGGAATTTACAGCAAGTGATAATTTTGATATAAATGCGGGTACATCTCAGAGCATCTGGAATAGATTATGGTTCGGTACGAAATATGAAAACGTTACATATTCCCCGATAGTAACCTTGACTTCCGGGGACGTTAAGCTTTCTGACGAAGCATTTTCCAAAAAATTTTACGTAGGTGAGGAAGACGTAGCTCGTATAAAGCTTAATGCAACGAAAGATTTGAATGACGGTAAAGTTCCCGTACTTTTAAGATTTGCGGTGACTGACTATTATTCCAGCACGGCTCATTTCGATTATGCCGAAGAGAATGCTTTCGAAATGTCAGGTGAAGACGGATACGTAGCTCAGCAGACGGTGTTCCTTAATTTTGACGTTATATCTCTTACGTTTAAGAGCGCTGACGGATACAAGGAAACTGTTATCGGAGTTGTATCCGATCCTATAGATATAATCAATGGTCTTACACCACCCGATGGGCTTGTAGAAGACCAGAATTGGTTCAGAATAATTGTAGGCTTAGTTCTTCTGTTCTTCGTCATAATAATTTTCCGTGAGCCTTTAGGAAAACTTCTCCATAACGCATTTGAGGGCATATCTGTTGCCGCATCCGGTGTTATCTGGTTTGTAACGTGGCCGTTCAGAGCACTGTTCGGAACGAGAAACAGGAGGCGAAAATGACAAAAAAAGAATTAAAAGACGTAATTAAGGGGTTTGCATCTTTGCTTATCATCGTTGCGCTCCTATCGTTTTTTGTTAAGATAATCGGAAGCGCTAAGATAAAGGACAAGCTTGATACCTGGCTTGACGGTGAGGGTTCTTCTGATACCGGCAATCCGGGCGGCAGCAATCCCGGTGAAGACGGCAGTGGCGGTTCATCCGGAAATTCCGGTAATAATGAGTCCGAAGAGTCGGAATGTTCACACGTAGACGCGAATGATGATAACGTCTGTGACAAGTGCGGAGTTGAATTCTCTGACGGTGACGATACAACTATAGAACCTGATGCACCTTATGAACCCGAAGAGCCCGAGTGTGAGCACGTAGACGCGAATGATGATAACGTTTGTGACAAGTGCGGAGCTGAATTCTCTGACGGTGACGATACCACAGAACCCGAAGAGCCCGAGTGTGAGCACGTAGACGCGAACGATGATAATGTCTGCGACAAGTGCGGAGCTGAATTCTCTGACGGTGACGATACCACGACAGAACCCGAAGAGCCCGAGTGTGAGCACGTAGACGCGAACGATGATAACGTTTGTGACAAGTGCGGAGCTGAATTCTCCGACGGAGACGATACTACAGAACCCGAAGAGCCCGAGTGTGAGCACGTAGACGCAAACGATGACAACGTCTGTGACAAGTGCGGTATTGAGTTTTCAGATGGAAACGATTCGGATAGTGGCTTAGGCGATGGAGATTATGGCAATTCCGACGGTGAATTAGGCGATAATCCCTTAGAAGGTGATACCGATCCAACTACTAATAATAGTCAAACTGTATCAACCGAAATAGGAAAGTCTTATTATATCGACGTAGATTATTTGTATAATAATCCAAATGATACGAATTGGTATACGGTTGAGTGTGAGGATTTAGAAGTTAGTAAACGAGGCTATAAAGATTTTGCATTAAAAATCGTAAGTTCCGGAGCTCCAATAACTCATATAAAGCTTGTTTTAAATGCTCCAATTGCAACTTGTTTACGTTCTACTAAAGGTGAATGTTCTTTAGAAAACGAATATACCCTTATAATTATAATAGATCCGACTGAAAACGCTACAAGTGTTAGTATTCAATTGGATCCCAACGATTCTGCTTATGAAGAATATGTTAACGTATCCGGAACTATAGAAGAATTGATTGTTACAACTGCATACGTTGAGACAACACCTCAAACGTCAGACGAAGAATAATTTATAAAAAAGAGAGGAAATAAAAAAATGTTAGGTAGTAAAAAATTCAAGATAATTTTAATTATTTTCGCAGTTATAACTGCGGTAGGCGTAACAGCTGGACTGCTTGGCAGTCTAAGCTCTTCGGATGACGGTCCTGTGATTAAGGACAGCCACGAACACGAATTTGAGGTTATATCATCCGTTCCCGGAACGTGCACAACTCCCGGCAGCGAAACACTCAGATGTAAGACGTGTTTCTATAAGGAAACGAGAGAGACAGAGACAAACAACATCCACAATTATAGTAAATATCAGATATGTGTTGATTGCGGATTTACTGAGCATGAATTACTGCTTTCTACTGCCGATGTTCCTCTTGATGAGGAGGCTTGGGAATATTACCAGGAGATTGAGTTAGATAATTCGACTTGCTCTTTTGTACTTATATCGACCTCTCCGACGTCTTGCGAGTTGATGAATGTTAGCGTCAATACAATAGAACCTTTTGAATTTTTCAATTGCAATTATTTGGCTTATGAAGATGGTGTACTTATTTATTCTTGCAGTGACCCTGATGCTTTTCAGAAATGTTCAATCTATAAATTTAACGTAACAGACGATATGAGTATTGTTAGAGCTCCTGGCGTTAATGAAGAGTTCTTTACTATAAAATCAGACAATGGATTTATTGATTCGGGTGAATGGCTTTTGAATCCTGCTTTTATTGAAATTACTGTCAGTTCTCCTTCAATTCTTGATGGAGATTATGATTTTAGTCTTTATGAAATAAGAAAAGGCGTTGAAGAAAAATTTCATATAGGTACTTTCGATCATAGTCAAACAACTATTCGTACAGGTAATTTCAGTAAAGGCATTACGTATATCAATATGGAAGAAGAATTGAATGCACCTACTCTTACTCTTTACTTCGAAACATATTCTGATTGGTTATCTTTGGAAATGCCTGATGATGTGAGCAGTTGTCCTGTCTATCTTTTACCGGATGAATTTATATCTAATTCATATATTTTTAGCTCGGATGAACCACTTTATATGCGTTCTGAATATCTTACGTTTAAAACTTATTATATAGCTTTATCTAAAGATATTTCTGGTGATATAAATCTGCCTGAATCAGGAGTTACGCTTGTAGAAGAACTTATTATGCATGGTCAAACATTTTGCATTTATAAAATTACCGAAGATTGTACTATAAGCATTTGGGTTTCGGTTTAAAAGAGGAATAAAGAATGGCAAACGTAATAACAATAGCATTAACTGCGACAGTAACCTGTATCATTTACCGCGGCATAAATTATCTGTTCGACACGCTCCGGGATAAACGAAGCGCACGAAGGAAGTGATTAAAATTCGCACATAACACAACAAAAGACGAAAGTCAATACATAAAACAGGAAAAAAACTCCAGCTTATTCTTCGAGGTGATAGCCGTTAGAATAATCTGGAGTTTTGTAAAAATTAATAAAAATAACGTCGTTTAGACAGGAGAATTGAAATGAAATATAAACGCTTGTTATACATATTGCTTGGCATATTGTTGCTTTTGCTTGTCAGCTACGTTGTATTCACATGGAAGCAGCTCGGAGGTAGTCCCTCATGAGAGTTAAAGGAAGAATACGTACGCGAAAAGAAAAGGCTTTACATATAAGTTGTACCTTGGTAACGTTAGCTTGTATAGGCTTCGGATTCCTTTTTCCAAACGGTATACCGCGACTTGCCGAATCTATCCGTGATTTAGGTGTGAGCATCGGATATTATATTGTCGGTATTATATCACCTGAAGACAATTCGATAATACCAACTGTAACGGAGCTTGCTTCGTGGCAGTTTGCCGAATCTCCTTGGAAGACGGTAGGTCTTTTCCCATTTACTTGGCCCGAATTCAAGGTATTGATGGGCTCTTTTTGGGAGCAGCTGTTCACAAAAAGCAACTTCAATGCTTATATAAATTCATTCGGGGATAAGCTCTATTTTTTATCAAGATTTCTACTTATATTGATGCCTCTTTCCTTGCTCGTTGTAATGAAATTGAAGTCTTACACCGAGAAGCAGACAAATGAAAGAAACGTTAAATCGAAACAGTTGAAGCGCTATGAGAAAATAAAGTACAAAATCGTGTATCCGATAGTTGCCCGGATAAAAGATTTTGCTTTGTTTTCTAAAGAAAAAAAGTACCTAAAAATATGGGTATTAATATGGCTTTTGTACTTCAACATATTCTCTGTGTTTATTGAGGCTATTGCTTTTTATCTGTACTTCATTGTTTCGTTTGATTTTATAGGTATATACAGACAGGTCCTGAAGCTTTTTACGGACCTTACTCCGATGATAAAATTTCTCCCGGGCATAGTATGGTTCGGAGTCGGAGTTTATATATATAACCACATTTGTCGCAGTATGGCGTTCAATAGAATCTATTACTATGACAGATGCAATCAGGGAGTGCTTAAGGACAGAGGAGTTGTAACGACGGTCTACGGTGAAATGGGTGTCGGTAAAACACAGCTTATTACTGCTATGGCGATAACGTCGGAGATTAACCAATGGGATATGGCATTTGAGATACTTCTTGAAAAGGACCTTATGTTCCCGAATTTCCCCTGGCAGACGTTACGTGATGCGGTTAAGAAGCGAATCGACGCGCGTGAAATCGTAGATATCCCGACAGCACAAAAATGGGTAAGACGTTACCGGGCTTTCTTTGATTATATTTACAAGAATTATTCCCCGGCACAGTGGCAGCATCGCAGACAGAACGGAAAATCGCGCAAATATATCAAAGCGGATTATACGTTCGGATATGATTATGAGCATTACCCGATTACATATAACGACGAGCTCAAGCTCACGCATCTTTACGAAGCGCTTGAGGACTACGTCTGCGCTTATCTTGTATATACGGTTAAATCTACGCTTATTTTCGCGAATTACTCAATAAGAGTAGATTCTATGCTTGAGGACCTCGGAAACTTCCCGCTTCGTAACAACGATTTTATGCAGCGCGACGTCAGACTTCAAGATGCTTATTCCAGACATGCTAAAATCATAGATATGGATATGTTCCGTCTTGGAAAGAAAATGCTTGAGGATAACCCGAAAGCACGTAGGCTTAGCTTTGGAACGTTTGTTATCTCAGAAGTGGATAAGGAGCGTAAGAATCAGCTTGAGCTTAAGGAAATGAAGCAGAAGACGAATGAAGTGAACCAAAAGAACGATTTGTTTAACGCCTGCCTTATGATGTGCCGACACGCTTGCGTAATTGCAAATAGAGTATTCATACGTATTATTTGCGATTTGCAACGTCCGGAAGCCTGGGGAGCTGGCGGCAGAGAGCTCGGAGAGGTTATTTACATAAAAGAAAAAAGCGAAATCTCACCGACGTTACCGTTCTTCTCACCGTTTTGGCTGCTTGAAGGTCTCTTCAAGTGGTTTAAAGCTAAGTGGACAAGCTTTCATGCAAAATATATTCACGTGCGCTCAGATGATACTCTTTTCGCCTACGTTGTACGTAATACGGTCCATAAGGTAAATAACCATTACGATAAAGTAAATGGCTTGTTCGGCGTTTTTACGCTCCATTTGGAGATTGAAAGCGGTCGAATGGACGGAAACGTTAAGAAAGCTAAATGGCGTATCATACTCAAAAAGGACCGTTCTAAGAGGTATTCAACAGACTGCCTCTCTTCCGTCTTCGATAGTTACAAGCCGAATACGATGCATATAGACGATTTTGAGGAATATGCAACGGTCATGGCTACAATGGAAGAGGGCCGGGAGCAGCATTCTTATTTCCAGAACGATATACACGAAATGAAACAAAAGAACGAGGAGAAAACGGCATAAAGGAGTAAATTATGGCAAGAAAAAAACGTTACATAACAGGAAAAGTTTATAAAATAAATGACCGTTTACTTGTAAAATATAGTAAAGGTAATCGACGAATTGTCGTTCTCAATAACGATAAAAACGATATGCACGTAAGACGAATAACGTCACTTTACGATAAGAACGGCAAAAAGAAGAATGTTATTCCTATTGAAAAATATCCGGACATACCAAAGGAAAGTGGTATAGAGAAAAGGACGTTTAGACAGACGCTCTCCGGCAAGCCTATAAAAGAAAAGCACTTGAAAAAGACAAAAACTCGTCTTAACAAGTGGGATAGGAAGAAAATGTATTATAAATAAAAAAATGCGGGCAACCGCAGATAGCAGTCCCCGCTTAGATGCTTGACGCATCTAGTGTCAAAAATGTGCAAAGCACGGATGACACTATTATTATATCCGATTTTTACAAAAATGTCAATAGGCAATTTTTAGAATTACGTTATTTCCCGGACACTCGATAGACAAATCACGGAATAGTATAGAAAAACATCAACCGGCATGGCGCATGACAGCTGTCCGGGTAACGAAAAAATGTAGAAAAGAGCCTGGGCGGTTAAAGCTCAAGCTCTTTTTTTGTTATTTCCGATAGTATATTTTTTTCATAAGAGAACCGCAAAAACGCATGCTTTCGTGTAGTACATTACTTTCCTCTTCCGTAAGTAAAGGTGGCTTTTTAAATCTATTCAAGCTATTCATACTCGACATTTCATTCATTGCGAGCTTTAGAATATCCAAAAGCATTTCTGCTTCTTCTTCGTTAAGTTCAAGTTGCATTTATACCTCTTTGAAAAAAAGTCAGTGTATAGTATTCCATTCTTCAAAGATGAAGTCAAGCATAAATTCTGCTGCCTTTTCCATAACGGTTACGTGACCTACAGTTCGTCCTCTGCAGATGAAGTTATAATCAAAATAACTTATACGTTGTACAAGGTACCGAGTTAACATGTTCTTAACTTCAGTTCGGTTTGCATTAAAAGCTTTTAAAATTTCTGTAACAAAAACCTCTGATAAATGGTCTCCCGGTACTTTAACTCCAAGCCCTTTATTATCCGGATCGAAAATCGTTTTGTAACACATGTGTTTGTAATGTTCTGTGCAGTGAGCTATGAGTAATTCGGAAAGCTCTTTGTGAATGGTGAAGATTTCCGGTTTTGAATCTGCATTATTCTCGATAATGATGTCGGAAGGAATTTCTTGCGGTATGGTTTCTTCTTGTTTTTTCCGGATATCCGGAATTTTCGTTGATTGAAAGTTGTTCCGGTTCTTTGGATGTTTCTTCCGATATCGTTTCTTTGAGCTGAGGATTAATTTCTTCTGTCTTTTTAATAAATTCGTCTACGTTGCCGCATCTGCCGTAACCGAGAAAATTGTTTATCTTTCCTCTTTGCATTTTATTCCAGTAAGATTTAGCTTTTCGGAGCTTGGCAATGCTGTCCGTAGGTGAGCTCATTTTTATAAAGCTATCTCTTGCTAAGTTGATTTGGTTGAATAGTGTGAGTTGACTTTGACTGTAGTCTTGGTATTTGGAATCTATGCACATTGGAGACTCTTTGCTTCTGAACCAAAAAGCTATATCCATTAGCTCGTAGGTGGTGCTTTTCTTGAATCCGAATAGAGCTTCTGCACAGTCGGAAATATTTTTAAAACCGAGTTTTTCGTAATACCGGTTGTCAGCTGCTTCTCGAAGTCTAAAGCCAATTTTGAAGAAGCTTCGCTTTATATCGTTAAGCTCAATTTTTACGAGATTTACGAAATCTTCTTCGAGTGTTTTTCCGGGGACAAAACTTTCTTTTTGAATTAAATTGTTCATTGTGTATTCTCCTCTCTTTCGTAAATAAAATGGTGTGGGGTGGCTCGGCACTTGGCTAACTTGTTAG
>SVRU01000065.1 GCA_015064665.1 Oscillospiraceae bacterium | reverse complement strand
GAATAATTTTTTTGTGGATTTTGTTGGACTTTGCCGCAGTCAAGTAGGAACTTTACAAGGCGAAGTACGGCGAAAGACGCTAAAATTTATCGCCGCAAGGCTTGTTAGTTCGATTCTCTTACGGCTACTCAAAAACCGATATTTCGGCAATCTTAAGCGGCATTTCGCTGTAAGGCGGCTTTCCGTATCTCGTTCCCGTCGTTGATAATATTTCAAGCTTTATAAATCTTGCAAATTTACTGTCGAAGCGCACTATATCCTCGCCCGCAAAAGAACGGAAAAGTCCTTCTTTGACGCATTCGTATTCCGCACCGTCACGGCTGACGGATATTCTGTAATCCACCGGAAAGGAGCTTGCGGCAAGAGCCGTCGGTATTCCGCGTGCGCGAAGCTCTTGAATATTTAAAAGAACGGCGTAGCATCCGAGCGCCGAAACCCTTCTTTCGCGCCCCATATCCACCGTAAGCGAGGCGCATCCGCCCTCGGCGCTCCACTCCGTATAGGTATCACCGTCGTTCAGCGCGAAAGTATCGCTTCCCTTTTCATCGGTTACGGTAAATTCGGATCTGTCAATGGGCGTAAGACCGTCGTTTGTGAAAAGGTCGTATTCCCTGCCCGAGAATACGGGGGGCGACCAGGTTCTTCTTCCCTCTGAGTCGACAAATCTCAGATAAAACCACCTTGCCGTGTCGGATTCAATTTCGAATGAAAAATCATCGAAATCAACGTCTTCTACCGTCTTAATCGTTCTTCCGCCATCCGAAATCAACTCGCAACGCACGGGGCGTGTCGAATTATCATCGCGGAAATAACCTATTTTTACGTTGAATCGGTATTTGCTTTCGGGCTCAAGGTCACACGGAGCAACCCTGCCGTTTACGCTGTACCGAAGCTTTATATTTTCCGACTCGCAGGCATAGGCGCGGAGATTCAAAAGAGCGTCGGTAATCGCCTCGCGAGTTTTTTCGGGAGCCATTATAACGGTTTTTCCCATATAGCCGTCAAAATACCAATCACCGTGCTGGTCGCTTCCGCAGATGGTTGATACACGGCACCCCGCATCAAGCGCGTCACTGTAAACGTATTCATGCAGTATATTCGTACCGAGTCCCGTACCGGGAGAATTTAGCACTTCGATATACTTAATCAGATTTCTAAATTCGTTAACGTACTGATATCTTGGCTTATAATCCCACACGCCCATAGTGCTGATACCAACAACATGAGGATGAGCAAATATTCCGATAGCAAACGGCGATTCCTCGAATGCCGAAAAAAATTCGGGATAAGTCTTTGCCTGACAGAAATTGTCGGCATTGATAACTATAAGCTCGCCCGATGCTCTGTGTGCCCTGCCGAATCTGTCGCGCTCCTCAAACATTACCTCGTTTTCACAGCCCGGATATACTATCGGGCACATAGGCTTTGCAAGCTCGTACTCGGCAAAACCGCGGAAAAAATTTTCGAGGTCTATGGTTTCGGAATGGTCGGTTATAACCGCCACGTCACGCAGATTTTCACTTTTTATAAAATTTACGTATTCCGCTTGGCTTGCGCCGTTCTCCGCAAGAAATTTATCGTGGATATGCTCGCGCGTCGTGTGGGAGTGAAAATCGCCGAGATAATAATTTACAGCCTCCTCCGAAGAAATCCTTTTTCTCTTCGAGGATTTAATATTACATACGTACTCGACACCGTCGCAGCATGCCTTAACGCATGCCTCGCCCGCTTTAACGAAGGTTAGAAAAACGCCGTAGCTGAACGCGCCGTGAAAGCAGCCGCCGCATTTTTTCATCTTCACCGCGTCTCCCTTGACCGACCAGCTTATATTCGCAAACTTTAAATCCCCGTCCGAAACAAGCCAAAGCGGCAAGACGTCGCCGACGAACGAGGTAATTATTTCTGCTGACAATTTTGTTTTCATAGCGTCACCGTAATCTGTTTGTCTTCAATAATTATACACCTACGCAAATTTTTTGTCAATATATTTCAATTTATTAAAAATTTTCATCTTGACTATATCGAACTGTTGTGGTAAAATACATCTTACTACGAAAGTGAGGTGACGGCTTTGGCTGAATTTGAAACCGAATTAAATGAAAATATAAACGACGAAACCGAAAACGGTGTAAAGCCGTCAAAAAAACGTTTCGTTAAGCCTATTGTTGCGTCTGTCCTTCTTCTTTGCGCCAATCTTCTCTTCTTTTTGATGATATGGCTGCTCGACAGATACGACCACGTGCAGTTTGACCAGGTGCTATATCAGCTTAAATCCCCCGCGGCGGGCACCAGCGGAACTATCATATGGGATGCCATGCTCCGCATCGTTTTGCTTGGCTCAGTAATTGCGGGCGCCGAGTTGCTTCTTTGGCTTTTCCTTGCGGGAAAGCTTGAAAGTAAGCTTGCAAAATTTAAAAAATACGTGAGCTATTCGGCGTCGAAAACTGCAGTCTTCTTTAAGAAAAGATTTATGTCAATGGCGGCTATGACGCTTGTTTTGTCGGTTATTATATTTATTTTCCGACTTGAAGTTCACACCTTCGTGGCTAACGCGTTTGCAAAATCCGATTTTATAGAAGCGCACTACGTCGACCCCGACAAAACCAAGATAACATTCCCGACCGAAAAGCGCAATCTTATTTATATTTTCCTCGAATCTATGGAAAACACCTTTTCCGACACCGATGCGGGCGGAAATATAACCGACGATTTTATGCCTGAGCTCTCCGCTCTTGCAAAGGACAACGTCAGCTTCAGCGGAAATAACGAAAAGCACGGAGCGTATTGCTACGTCGGCGCAAGGTGGACCGCGGCGGCAATGTTCGCGCAGACCTCCGGCGTTATCATAAAGGTTCCGATAAACTTTGACACCTACGGCAACGACGGAACGTATATGCCGGGTATTACCACGCTTGGCGATATTCTTGAAAAAGAGGGCTACGAGCAATCTATTCTGCTCGGGTCTGATGCGGGATTTGCCGCGCGCGACGTCTATTTCACCGAGCACGGAAACTATAAAATCACCGACGTCAATTCGCTTATATCCGAAGGAAAGCTTCCCGAGGATTATTGGAAATGGTGGGGATTTGAGGACGTGAAGCTCTTTGATTTCGCAAAAGAGGAGATATCAAGACTCGCCTCCCTCGGAAAGCCCTTCAATTTCACCACGCTTACAGCCGATACGCATTTCCCCTCGGGATACGTATGCGAGGAGTGCGGCAACGAATACGGCGAGCAGTACTCCAACGTTATCGCCTGCTCTTCAAAGCAGGTCAGCGAGTTTATTGATTGGATAAAGGAGCAGCCCTTTTACGAAAACACAACGATAATTCTTTCGGGCGACCATTTGACTATGGACCCCGAGTTCCTTGCCGATATCGACGAAAGCTACGTAAGAACGGCCTACAACTGCATTATAAACCCCGCGTCAGAGCCGATAAAGGAAAACGGCAGAGAGTTTGCAACCTTTGATATGTTCCCCACCACCCTTGCGGCACTGGGCGTAAGCATAGAGGGCGACAGACTCGGGCTCGGAACGAACCTTTTCTCAAGCGAGGAAACTCTGACCGAAAAATACGGCTACGATAAGCTTGAAGAGGAGCTTAACAAATCCTCGGATTTCTATATTGAAACCTTCTACGATGAGGAAACGAAAAAGAAATTTGAGGAAAAATCAAAATAGCAGAAAATAGCAAAAAAATTTAAAAAGATAGATTTTCACATATAATACGAATTTCCTCAAATATATTAATATTTGAATGGCGTGTTCGGTGATAAATCTATCTTTTATTTTTTATTTTAGGTAATTTCCCGTGAATTTTTTTGTTGCTTTTATTTATTTTTTGGCGCTTCGCTTATGCCGTCTTACGCGGTTGATATGTCTTTCAAAATCTCCGTTTTGTATAAGCCTTGCTATAACGTGTTGCTCAAACGTGGGAACGGTGCAGGAGTAAAACCCAAGACGCTCGGCAAATCTGCCCAAAAGCCGCCTCGGAAGCACCATATAACCAACGCGCAAAGAGCTTGATATCGTCATAGAAAAGGTGTTCAGATAAATCACGTTATCCCTATCCGAGATGGCAAATAAGGTGTCCTCCGGTTTTGAGGATACAGAAAACTCGGATTCAAAGTCATCCTCTATAATATATCTGTCACGCGCGCCCGCCCAACGAATATATTCATGACGTTTGCTCGCGGAAGCGGATACGCCCGTCGGATAGCTTCTGTACGGAGTCGTGTGAAGCACGTTAGCGTCTGTGCTTGAAAGAGCCGCGCTGTCAACGCCGTCACCCGACAGACGAAGCTCCTCGTATGAAACCTCTGCGGCGGAATAGACCTGCTTTATTTTCTTATACGACGGACTCTCTATTCCGTAGATTCTGTCTCTGCCGAGCAGCTCAATGATAAGTCCGTACAGATATTCCGCGCCCGAGCCTATGATTATCTGCTCCACGTCGACTGAAATGCCTCGGTTCTTTGCGAGATACTTCTTTATGGCAAGGCGAAGCTGAATACAGCCCTTGTTATCGGATTTTTCGAGAATGGCTGCGCCAAGCTCGCCTATCACGGCTCGCATAGTTTTGGCAAGCACGGAGAAAGGGAAAGAGAGTCCTGCGCCGTGACCGTGTGAAATTTCAGGAATATAAGCGACATCGTCCGATGGCATGGCGAAGCCGTCCGTGTTGCGAAAAACGACGAAGAAGCCGCTTCGTTCGCGAGATTCAACGTATCCCTCGTCGCACAAAAGCTCATAGGCGTGTTCAACGGTGACCGTGCTCGTTTCGGTTTCGTCGGCAAGCAGTCTCTTTGACGGGAGCTTGGTATTGAACGGATAATTACCGTTTATAATATCTTCCTTTATCTGCTTATATATCTGCAAATATACCGGGCGGGTGCTTTTATCTATTTTATATTTCATCTGGTGATATAATATTCTCCATTTCTGACTATTGTTATGTAGTCAGATATATTATATAATAAACGCAGAAAAATTTCAAGGAGAAATTGCGTATGTCTTACAAAAAAATCCTCACTATTCAAGATATTTCCTGCGTAGGTCAGTGTTCGCTGACGGTTGCGCTTCCCATCCTCTCTGCTTGCGGACTTGAAACCTGCATTCTTCCCTCCGCGGTGCTTTCAACACACACGGCGGGCTTCAGCGGATTTACCTTTCGCGACCTTACCGATGATATGCCAAAAATCCAAGAGCATTGGAAAAAAGAAAATATAAAATTCGAGGCAATTTATACCGGATACCTCGGCAGTGTGAAGCAGGTCGGATACGTAAAGGATATCCTTAACACTATGGGAACGGAGAATTGCGTCAGAATCGTTGATCCCGCTATGGCAGACAACGGAAAGCTCTATTCAATATTCGACGGTGAATACGTTAAAGCAATGCGCACGCTTTGCGCCTCTGCCGATATTCTTGTTCCGAACATTACCGAGGCGTGCTTTCTTACCGATGCAGAGTACCGCGAGGAATATAACGAAAGTTACGTAAAGAATCTTCTTGTAAAGCTCACCGAGCTTGGTGCAAAGGCAATCGTTCTTACGGGTGTGAGTTACGCCCCCGAGAAGACGGGCGTAGCGGTTTATAAGAACGGAAGGCTTGATTACTACGAGCACAAAAAGCTTTCCAAGGGTTGTCACGGCACGGGAGATATCTACGCTTCAGCCTTCACGGGCGCATTGATGAGGGGCAAGGATATTATTGAAGCCGCAAAGATTGCCGCCGATTACACGGTGCAGTGCATCGTTAACACGCAGGGGGACGACAGCCATTGGTACGGCGCAAAATTTGAAACGGCGCTTAGCTATCTGATGGATAGGCTGGACTGATAAATTTCAAGAAGCATACAAAGGCAAAACGTAATACTCCTACCGAGAGCTGCGCTTTTGCCTTTGTCTGTTTTTAGCTGAAATATTCATAAAATCCAATTTAATTATTCATAAAAATGTGGTAAAATATAGAAAAACACAAAAAGGACATACTCCGCAGCTTTTGAAAATTTTAAAAACA
This sequence comes from Oscillospiraceae bacterium, assembly GCA_015064665.1. The sequence continues at coordinate 9,469 of SVRU01000065.1, read as the reverse complement.
ACATAAGCGGAGCATTTTCAAGCATAGGAGGTCGTAATTATGAAAAAAAGCTTTCGTTTAATTTCGATTCTGGTCAGCCTTCTGCTTACTTTATTATTTATCACTTCATGCTCCTCAGATGAAATCTTGGGCATTACGAATGCCGAAATCAACGAAAACGGAGAATTGATTTTAAGCTATTCCGACGGAACCGAACAAAATCTCGGTATCGTAGTCGGCAGGGACGGTGTCGATGGCAAAGACGGCGCCAACGGCAAGGATGGCGTTGACGGCAAGGATGGTGCTGACGGCAAGGACGGTGCCGACGGTAAGGACGGTGCTGACGGCAAGGACGGCTCTGTTATCACCGAGGGAGACGGAAACACGATTCCTGCCGCAATGGCTAGAGGGCTGATGAGCTCGGTCAGCATCCTGTGCAATTTTCAAACGACGATTCAGCAGGGCGGATGGTATCCCGGCTCAGGCTCAACGACCACCTACGATTATTCCTCGTCAGGCTCGGGTGTTGTTTATCGGATAAACAAATCCGAAGGCGACGCATTTATTATCACGAATTATCACGTGGTTTACGATTCGAGCAGCAATACCGAAAACGGCATAAGCAACGATATCAGCGTATACCTTTACGGCTCCGAAATCAGCGATAAGGCTTTAAAAGCCGATTACGTTGGCGGCTCGCTCTACTACGATATTGCCATCCTTCACGTTAAGGACAGCGAAATTTTAAAGGAGTCGGATGCCTGCGCCGCAAAAATTGCAAACTCTGACGAGGTATGCGTAGGAGATAACGCAATTGCGATAGGAAATGCTCAGGGATACGGAATTTCCGGCTCGCTCGGCATCGTCAGCGTAGACTCCGAATACATAACCATGACCGCCGCCGACGGCAAAACAAGCGTTTCCTTCCGAGTAATGCGGGTGGATGCCGCAATAAATTCGGGCAACAGCGGCGGAGGTCTGTTTGACCGAAACGGAAATCTTATAGGCGTTGTAAACGCCAAAATCGTAGAGGACGGAGTTGAGAGCATAGGCTACGCCATTCCTTCAAACGTCGCTTCATCCATAGCGGAAAACATTATTGATTATTGCTACGAAAAGGATACCGAAAGAGTTCAAAGAGCAATGCTCGGCATCAAGGTAAGCACTCAGGATTCCAAGGCGGTTTACGACTCAGACGCAGAAAAGGTCAGAATTGAAGAGACCGTTTCGGTATACGAGGTTTCGGCAGACTCGCTTGCGGACGGCGTTTTGCAAAAGGACGACGTGTTTGTTGAGGCAACGCTGAACGGAAAAACCGTCAAGATATCCCGTCAGTACCACGTTATTGATTTAATGCTTGACGTAAGGGTAAACGACACGCTCACCTTCAAAATTCTCCGTGGCGGCGAAGAGATAACCGTCAACATCACAATTACCGAAGAGTGCCTTACCGAATACTAAAAAACAAAAAACTCGCACCGAAAGCGTTCTTTCTAACACTTTCGGTGCGTTTTTTTAGCCGTAAGAGAATCGAATTAACAAGCCTTGCGGCGATAAATTTTAGCGTCTTTCGCCGTACTCCGCCTTGTAAAGTTCCTAATTGACTGCGGCAAAGTCCAACAAAATCCACAAAAAATTTATTCGCCGTAAGGTGCGAAGCAGTTTTAAAAGAATAGATTTTTTCATAGACAAGCTGAATTTTTCGAGAAATATGCGGATATTTAAGAAAAATTCGGTGATGTATATGGGAAAATATATCTTTTAAAACCTTATGAGTTCGATTCTCTTAAGGCGAAGCAAACGCTTCAATATCCGAACTGCCTTCTATTGCTAGAAGCTCATCGCTTGTGGGAACTGTTACAGGCTCATTTTTGAAATTAAAGGTTATTACGAGCTTATCGTCGTAAAGAATGATGCATTTTACTAAACTATCGATCAAACGCTCTTTATTTGCCTCGATTGTTAAGTCAAGTTTACGGAATTTGTCTAAAGCAAATAAAATCTGCTCTTTCGTAAGCTTAGGAGAGCTTGTCTGCTCTTTCAGAATATTAAGCTCGATTTGCTCTTCCTCGGCTTCAAGCTCCTCGAGCTTTGCCTTGGTGGAACGAGTAATTATTCCTGCCTCGATAGCCTTCATCACGTTGTCGATAGACTTGCGAATCTCTTTGAGTTGAGCTTCAAGAAGCGGTATAACCTTGTTGTCCTCGTCAAGCAAAGCCACTATCTCGTCAGCAATCTTGTCAAGTGCCTCGTCATCAAACAAAACCTTGATAACCTTGTTCAGCACAAGCTCCTCAATCCATTCCTTACGAACGGCTTTTTTATCGCACTCGCGCCTCTTTGCACTAGCACATTTGTAGTAGCGGTAGATATTGCCGTTTTTCTTTTGTGCGGAGTCTCCGACCATCATTGTGTGGCATTTTCCGCAGAAAAGCTTGGTTGTCAGCACATACTTTTCTTCCGCCTTGTTTTTAGCCGATGCGTGCTTATTCTTCGCCATTCGTCTTTCGACTACCTTGAAGATGTCTTCGGACACAATAGCGGGTACACCGCCCGGAATTTCAATGCCGTTATAGTGGTACACGCCCATATAGGATTTGTTGCTGAGCATTCGGTTTAGAGTGCCATGGTTAAAGGCTTTACCTTTTTGCGTTTTAAGTCCTCGTGCGTTCAAGCTATGTACTATCTCAGCAATAGACTCTCCGTGAGCGTAACGCTTGAATATTTCAGCCACTATGGGAGCTTTTAAGGGGTCAATTTGGAAATGTTTGTCTTCGTCAACGGTATAACCGTAAGGAAGACCGTTTCCACCGTTAAACCGACATTTCAAGGCATTCTCAGTCAGACCCCGTGTTACCTTTTCTGCCAAATCTGCGGAAGAATACTCCGCCATACCCTCAAGAACGGATTCAAGGATAATGCCCTCCGCACCTTCCGAAATTGCCTCGGTTGCGGAAACAACGCGAACGTTGTTCTTTTTCAATGCAGCCTTGTATTTTGCACTGTCGTAGCGGTTACGCGAAAAGCGGTCAAGCTTCCAAACTATGACTACGTCAAAGGTCTTTTTCGCGCTATCGCGTATCATACGTTGAAATCGGGGCGGTTGTCGGTTTTCGCAGAAACGGCTCTGTCTATGTAGTGCCCAACGATAACGATGCCGTTCTTCTCGGCAAAAGCAGTATTTTCACGAATCTGCCCTTCGATAGACTCCTCACGCTGATTATCCGAGGAATACCGAGCGTAAATTACACCTGTCATATACTCACCGCCTTTCAAATTTTAGTGTCTTCATTGTACCATAAAACCGCAATTTATTCAAGTCTGTTTCAAAACATTAAAGTGCTCTTTGTATTATTGATTTTTTGGCATATTCATGATATAATATATACGAACTTTAAACATGGGACAAATCGTAACAAATGAACAAACTGCTTGCTAAAATCTCAAAACAATTTTTGTATAACAACAACCTACACAGATATAAAATGAAAAAGATTAGCGAATTGACTGACGATGAAGCGATTGTTTGCTGTCATAGATTTTGCGAAGAAAATAATTTGATGTCTGAATTTTGCATGTACAGAGAAAAAGTTGAATCAGAATATATGTTCTGTGCGTATTTAAAAGAATACATAGAATTCGGCTTGTGTTATGATATGCAAATGATATGTAATTTGTATATTAAACCTTCGGTGCTTTCCGAAATCACAATAGATAAAGACGAATTAAAGTTATTTTACAATGGGTGTAAATATGAATTATAACGGAATAGAAATAAATGAATTTCCGCTCCTCTTTTATACAATTTTTCATACAATACTTCTGCTTGCTTTAATTGCAGTGGGAGTTATTGGATTCTTTGTGTTCTATGACAAGGACGGTAAAAAAGCGAAGAAAAGAATGGCGGCATTGGAAGCTCAATCTAAAGATAGTCCAAAAGTGCAAAAGCGTCTTGAAAAAAGCAGACGAAAATTCAAAAAGCACCGCAAAGAAAAGGTTTTTGCCATCGTGGGTATTTACGGATTGCTTACCGTAATGTTTGTACTAAATTCCGTTTTCTGCGTCGTGCCCGGTTGGATGGACTATGCGATAAAGGACTATGAAATTTATGAGGGCGAATTTGAAACTATCTCAAGCGGGAGGGACAGGTTTATTGAAACCGAAGACGGTGTAACATTATTTGGAAACCACGGTCTTGAAACAGAAAAGACTTATTACGGAGAAATAGTTTACGGTAAACGCTCAAAGCTAACCCTTGGAGTTAGAGTGTCGAGCGGTGAATGATAATGGCAAAAATGAAAGGGCCCTACAATGAAGAAAATTTTACTTTTGATTTTTTGCTCGGTCGTTTTTATGTCAGCGAGCGGTGCTTTTATGTGGTCCGTGCTAGGCGAAAACGACATGGTTCTTATCGTTCCGGCAATCCTTATGTTTTTATTCGCTTGTGTATTTCTTTTTTTGCTTTTCAAGGAGATTTTCATAGGACACAATGAGTATATTTTTGAATCTTCCCTACTACACGTAAAGAGAAAAGGAAAGCATATTGCAAGCATAGAAAAAGAAAAGCTTGAAAAAACCGTTATAATATGCGATATGCTTACAAAAGAGGAAGAAGCAGTATCTTTTTTATATGAAAAAAAGAGGTTTTACATACAATCAACACCTGAAAACAAAGAAGATTTAAAGGCATTTATTAACGGTGTGCCTTGCAAGAGAAAAGGTAATACTTTGTATTACTTAATTTCTTTTTTAAGTCATTGAGTCTAATGCAGTAATGCACAAAAGGATTAACTATGCAAGAATTCAAAGAAAAAGCACAGTCTTTAATTGATAAGTATTCTCCCCAGCTTTCAAAAAACGGACTGAAAATACGCATTTCAAATCGGTATTTTGAAACAGATGTTCATGAGAGATGGGGTTCTCACGGAGAAGGTCAGCAAATATTCAACATTATAGACAGAGCAATAGATCACAAGAAAGAAAAGAAGAAATACTATTATCAAAAAAACAGATATCACACAATCGTATTAACCTTAATGCCGGAAAACGATACTGTTCCTCTTGAAATGTGTCGCAATTATGCTTTTGTAATAAAAAAGACCGAAAGGTCTCATATAGGAGAAGAACCACGCAAAATTGCGTACAAAGAAGAAAAACTTCTTTCAAAAATCGAAAAACAATTGCAAAAGGTAGTAAAAAGAGCATCAAACAATAATGCTGAAAAAGTCTGCAAAGACACCGTATTTGATGCTTTGAGATATTCGTTGCTTGTTAAGTATCAATACAAAAAAAGAATACTTGGTAAAAGTGCAACCTTCTTCCATGGTTTGTTTTTTGCCTTGTCAGCTTTTTTAGCAATAGCTTTAGTAATATTTCTATGGATTGTGAGTGCTTAATGAAAAAATTCAATATTATTGCGTATAGGTTAAAACAAAACACCAAGCCTTGCGACGTTTTAGAAACGCTTGAGGCTCTTTTCAAAAAACATTCTGCGTCTTTCGCAGAGTGCCTTTTCAGAGCCAACGTGCTGATTTGTGAATACGAATCCGACGGCAAGCTTCACTCTAACAGAAGCAGAAATGCAGTGAATACTTTGTTGAAGCAATATCCCGAACTAAAAGACTGTTATAGATACATACAAAGAGAAAAAGACGGCACGAACTTCAGAGAAGATGTCTGTATTGATAACTTTTCGGATGAGGATTTTTTGTATCGCGGCGAAATAAAATACGATTTAATTCGCAATATAGTAAACAAAGTTCCAAAACCTTATGGTGTAAGTGATCTGGAACTTATTTATAACGGACTAAGCTTTGGTGAAAAAGATGCGGGAAGCGAAAAAATCAAGCCGTCTGCAAGCGGATTTAACGCTCCTGTCGGCAATTATATATGGTACAGCCGATCCGTTTACGGCTATGAGAAGAATTCGGTTATATCGTTTGCAATAGACAACGAAAACCTCGAAAATATGAGAAGATTATTCTTTGAGCTTGCAGAAATTCTCCCCGGAAAATATGAAGGAACGGAATGTTATAGTTGATATGTACTTAAAACTGCTTTTTATATTTTTATCGTATATCACTACGATGCTCTGCCTTTTTGCTATTGTCAAATTCAATCCTACCGAACGCAGTGTTAGGAAACACGTATTGATTCTTTTTACTCTTTATTCATTGCCTTCTATAGTTGATATAACCTTGTTTTTTGTTATGGTCACTTCTTTAATTCCGCCCGGAGATTACGGAACGGGCATCGAACTGATTGTTGCAATTGTCAACCTAATTATTTTTCTTCCCGCTCACATAGTTATAGGCAACAAAACTTATAAAAAATTCAAAAATTTCTATCCTGAGCGCAAAGATTTGAGAGCCATAAAAAGCCTTTGGAAAGCGGTAATTATAAAAACTATTTTTATTCTACCCATGGTTATTTGGGTTGTTGAAGTTTAGTTGTAAAGCAATTTTTAACCCTTTTTATTTGTATGACCGCACAACATATTCCCAAAGATATTTTTGTCGGTAAAAGCGCCGACTGAAAACTCTACTATCAGTATTAGGAGAACAAGAAATTGATAATCCAAAATAAAACAACTCATGTCATTGTCTTGGAGAACAAGCATTTTTCGCGAGAAATTCCAATCGAAAAAGAGATACATATATCACCTGAGGAATTTGCAAATGATCGAGATGTTGAAATTTCTTTTTTCTCGTTTAAAAAAGAAAAACACGTGAGTGAGGCAAAGATCGAGCGCGGCTTGAGAGGAATAGATATGTGGCTTGAGACCGAGTCTGACATACCGCTTATCACAAAAGCAAACATCGAAGGTTGTCAAAGGATTACACTTTATGAAAGGTCTAATAGCTTTCTGTTTATGTATTGGAAATTTAGAATTACGAACCTGAAAAGCATTGTTATTAAATCGGAGAGCACAAAGAAGCAACGTAGCCTTTACTCATTCCATAACAAATCCGATAGGAAGAAGTTTTTAACTCGTACTACAGTTGAAGCAAGTATCACTATGCTTATTGCTATAGCGTTTTTTATAACGATGTGCACTGCGAGTCATGTCTTATCAGACATCTTAATTTATGCGGGCATTGGTGCGTGCTTTTTGGCATCCGCTGTTCGAAAAATCTTGTATTTATTCAAAGCAAAAAGTTGGGGTGTTCGGTGTCACTGAATCAATAAACTTAATAATTGTCAAGGAGATATAAATGAAATCTTGGAAAACACCTGAAGATTATATAGATGAATGCATACAGTGGCATTGCAGCTCTGATACAAGAGAGGCGGTAGGTTGCACAGAAAAGTTTTACGAGCTTGGATTTTTTGATATGAGCCGCGGCGGTTGGGACTTGTATGCAGAATATCAAACCTTGTGCAAAACCTGCCCTCATTACACGCACGACATTGCGCTTTATTTTAGCATCGGCAAATACACCGACAATATTTCAGAAAGCGACACGGTGTGGTGCAGATATAAAATATCAAAGAAGAGCGAATTTGAAGATTTTCTTTCGGTAATACCTAAAGAAATAAAGGCGATCAGCTTTGCGGATTTCAGGCTTGAAACACTATCAGGACTTGAAGCGTTTCAAAATCTTGAATGCGTTTTAATAGATTATGCTCCAAAGCTTCTGCATTTTTGGGATTTTACAAAAACACCGAAATTAAAGGTGCTTGAATACGTCTCAAACACCCGGTTAACCAATCTTAACGAAATATCCGAGGCAAAAAGTCTTGAATATTTTGGAATAAGCACTTTAATATCAAGACTCGACAAGCTTTCTTACATTGATTCCTTTTACCCGCTAACGCAGCTTACGAATTTAAAGGAGCTTTCTCTTGAATGTGCAATGTGTTCTGACGGAAATATTGATAATCTTATCAATATACCAAATCTTGAAAAGCTTTGGATCTCCCCTCATACCTTTGAGACCACACAGTTTGCAAAATTTGAAGCTTTGAAATTCAAAATTTACGATGAATACGGAATCTACAAAAACGGTGATGATTACGTACGACCTTTGGGAAAGGGCGGAAGGCTCTTCCGCTCGGAGAAATCAAAGGCACAATTTGAAGAAGAATATCGTTCATTGATGCTGAAATTTAAAACACAATAACCACACACAATTAACAAGGTCTGTCACTCCCCGGACCTTGTTTTTTATACAAAAATTTTGCATACCTAAAACAAAGAAGAATATTGAGCGTTTTATTGGTGTAAAAACAATCCAAATGTGCACGTGCAGGTACATCTCCACTCTTTACAAATCACGAATTTTATGATAGAATAATTATAACCAAATTTCGCATGTGTGGGTGTTAAAACGCATGGTGATACAAGTATGCCTCGGGAAATTTTTCAGGAGATTTTAGCGAATTTTTTCACCGAAAAGCCGCCTTTTTGCGTCAGTTTTGAGAGGGATATATCCCCGAAATTTCAGGGCAAAACTGCTGAAATTTGATACACTTTTTTCATTAGCGAACGCAACGATAAGCGAGCTAAAATCAGGCTATAAATCGGGAAAAAATCGGTGTAAAATTAGAGGTTTGATGCTACCGATTTCAAAGCAGGAGAAAGGGTGTATGTCGGTAACCGACTTTCACCCGATTCACATCAGCCGGCAGAGCCGACAGCGTAAGGGGTTTTCGCACTTTTGCCTTTCTCAAAAAGTGTATGTCGGTAAAAACTGCTTGTGGTAGAGTTGTATGTCAGCAAGAGCAAAAAGTCAGTGTTTACAAGGTAAAAGTGTATGTCAATTCGTATGTCGTAGCCAATACCAACCTAAATCGAACACGCCTAAAGCTATATAAATTTACGCTATCTCCCGAAAGCTCACTTGCAAAGTCCGCACTTTGCTTCACTCACTTTCAGAAAATATCGATAATTTCTATTAGCTTTAGGTAAGAATTATTTTAATCTAGCAGATTTTTTTGTGAAAAAGCCGAAAAGACGAAGTAATATGCGGATATTGCAAGACTTTTTGGCGCATTACACGGGAAAATATGCAGATTAAAACGTATTCGATTCAGGTTGGTATTGGCTAAAGGAGGAAGAAAATGAATTTAAAAACCATAAAAGACAGAATAGCGGCATTACTCAAAGACAAATCCTCTGGAATTCAGCCGGAGTTTCAAAAGCAGCTTTCCGATATAGTAAAACGCATTGAAGATTTGCTCCGCGACAATAGCGGTGAATGCGATATTCCCGACGAGGTTATTAAGGAAATCGCAAGGTGTCTCGTGCCCGACATAATCGCATTCTTTGAGACCGAAGAAGCGAAACGAGAGTTCGAGGCGTGGAAGACAGAACAAGAAAAGAAAAAGGCTAATAAAGCTAAAAACGAGGCGATGCCAAAATGATATAATCCCCTTAAAGTAGACACTTGAAAAAACAAAAAGTATTCAAGACTACTTTAAGGGGGTTATTTTTATGCCAAGGAAATCGCGCAAGAACAAGAAATACAGTATTGAATTGAAAGTGCAA